>NZ_JALQDN010000092.1:0-73991 GCF_023631205.1 Caballeronia sp. NCF2
TTGCCGACGGTGCACAGCGCGGTATTGCCCGCCGTCACGCCCGACAGCGCGACGGATTTCTTCGGCTTGAATGCGCCCGCGCTTGCGGTGCTGTTGTCTGCTTCGCTCATGAATTTGTCTCCTGAAACAAGGGTTATTTCTTCGCTGCGAACAATTGGTCGAGCTTGTCTTCGTAGGCGTGATAGCCGAGGTATTTGTACAGGTCGGCGCGCGTCTGCATCGTTTCGACGGCGGCCTTTTGCGTGCCGTCGCGCTTCACTGTCTCGTAGAAGTTCAAGGCCGCTGCGTTCATCGCGCGATACGCGCCGCAACAATACAACGCGATGTCGACGTTCGCATCCTTCAGTTCATCGACGGTGAAGAGCGGCGTCGAGCCGAACTCGGTCAGATTCGCGAGGATCGGCACGCGCACCGCAGCCTTGAAGCGGCGATAGTCATCGAGCGATTTCATCGCTTCGGGGAAGATCATGTCCGCGCCCGCTTCGACATACGCGACGGCGCGCTCGATCGCCGCGTCGATGCCTTCGGCGGCGGCCGCATCGGTGCGCGCCATGATGACGAACGAATCGTCGGTGCGCGCATCGACGGCGGCTTTCACGCGATCGACCATTTCGCCGGTCGGCACGACTTCCTTGCCCGGACGATGCCCGCAGCGCTTCTGTCCGACCTGATCTTCGATATGTACCGCCGCCACGCCCGCCTTGATGAACGAGCGGATCGTGCGCGCGATGTTGAATGCGCCGCCCCAGCCGGTGTCGATATCGACCATCAGCGGCAGCGACGAGGCGTCGGTGATGCGGCGCGCGTCGATCAGCACGTCTTCCATCGTGCTGATGCCGAGGTCGGGCATGCCGAGCGAATTCGCGGCCACGCCGCCGCCCGACAGATAGAGCGCCTTGAACCCGACGGCTTCGGCCATCTTCGCGGCGTAAGCGGTGATCGCGCCGACGACCTGCAGCGGCGATTCCTCGCGGACGGCCTGGCGGAACCGCGCGCCGGCGGTCTGTGCGGACTGGATTTCGGAACTCACGTTTGTCTCCTGAAAAAGTGCTGCATATAAAAGCAACTACCTTGCCAGCTTGCGATATTTTTCTAACTCGTTGATTTTTAGTGATTTAGACGTTTCGGCTCCCAGCGCTTGATTTCACGCCTGAAATTTCCTGTTTCGAAACTGAAATCCGTAGCGCATACTGGATTTTTTTGCGCAGACGATCATGCAAACCGAAACCGGGTCGCGCCCGCGCATCTGGGCGGTCGGCATCAGCCGGCTAAGGGATTTGTTCATCGATCTCGTCGACACCTACGCCGATCGCGCCGAACTCGATGTCGTGGCGCTCGGCTTCGAGGATGCCGCGAACAGCATCGAATCGGCGCGCGACGGCCGGCCGGATGTCGTCGTGGCGGGCGGCTCGAACGGTGCTTATCTGAAGAGCCGCGTGTCGGTGCCGGTCGTCGTCATCAGTCCGACCGGCTTCGACGTGATGCATGCGCTCACGAAGGCGCGGCGCGAGGGCGCGAGCGTCGCGCTCGTCACGCACGGCGACACGCCCGCGGAAATTCGCCGCTTCCTCGCCGTGTATGGCATCGACGTGATTTGCGCGTCCTATCGCTCGGCGCAGGACGCCGAAAACCTCGTGCTCGATCTGCGCGATCGCGGCGTCGATGTGGTCGTCGGCCCCGGCCTCGTCGCGGATCTGGCGGCGGACGCGGGCATGAGCGCGGTGTTTCTGTATTCGCGCACGTCGGTCGTCGCCGCGTTCGAGACGGCGCTCGAAGTCGCGCAGGCGATGCGCCGCGAAGTCGCGCGGCGCAATCGGCTCGACAACCTGTTGCAGCATCTTCGCGATGGCGTCGTCGCCGTCGATGCGCTTGGCCGCATCGAAGCGATCAATCGGCGGCTCGCCGCCGCGCTCGGCATCGCGGATGCGTCGCGCGCCGTCGGACAGGCGTTGCTCGATGTCGCGCCCGAACTCGACGGCGTGCTGCCTTCCGCCGACGGCGACGTGTTCGGCGCGGTGCGCGGCGTGAGCTACGCGATCCATCGCGGACCGCTCGCAAGCGATGGCGCGTCGGGCGGCACGATCTTCACCTTCCAGGAATCGCGCGCGGTCGAGCGGCTCGACCGGACGCTGCGCTCGCGGCAGGGCGCGCAGGAATTCGTCGCGCGTTATCGGCTGGAGGATGTCGTCGGCGAATCGGAGTCGATCGAGCGCGTGCGTTCGCTCGTGCGCCGCTACGCGAAATCCGACGCCACCGTGCTGATTCTCGGCGAAAGCGGCACGGGCAAGGAGATGGTCGCGCAGAGCATGCATCGGCTGAGCCGCCGCAAGGACTTTCCGTTCGTCGCGATGAACTGCGGCGCGTTTCCCGAAGCCCTGCTCGAAAGCGAGCTTTTCGGTTACGAGGAGGGCGCGTTCACCGGCGCGCGCAAGGGCGGCAAGGCGGGGCTGATCGAGGCGGCGCATCGCGGCACCTTGTTTCTCGATGAAATCGGCGAGATGCCGCCGTCGCTGCAAAGCCGGCTGCTGCGCGTGCTGCAGGAGCGCGAAGTGATACGGCTCGGATCGACGGAGCCGACGCGCGTCGATATTCGCGTGATCGCGGCGACGCATCGCACGCTCGCGCAAGGCGTCGCCGATGGTTCGTTTCGCGCCGATCTTTTTTATCGCATCAATATTCTGAGCATCGCGTTGCCGCCGTTACGCGCACGTTCCAGCGACGTCCTGCTGCTGGCGACCGCGCTGCTGACACAGGCCGCGCGGCGCGACAAGGCGCTTGCGTCGCGCGTGCCCGATCGCGAAGCGGCGGCGCGCGTGCTCGCGCCGCTGGAAGATGCGCTGTGCCGATATCCGTGGCCGGGCAATGTTCGCGAGTTGCAGAACATCGTCGAGCGTATCGCGGTGGAGTTATCGGATCGGGATGCGCCCCTTGCACTCGCGCTCGACGAACTGGAAGCGATCGCGCCCGAGCTGTTCGAGGACAAGTCCGACGCAAACGCGGACCGCTCGCTGCGCGATCTCAGCCGATCGGTGGAAGCCGATCAGGTCCGCGCATCGCTGGCTGCGTTCGGCGGCGATCGCGATGCCGTCTGCAAGGCGCTCGGCATCAGCAAGACGACGTTGTGGCGAAGGCTCAACGCGAAGCCGAAAAGCTGACGAGCCGCGTAAATGTGTCCGTAAGCTCGCGCTGCTAGCATCTCCTCTCTTTCCCAATCCAGAACCTAACGAACTCATGAAAAAGGCTGTCATTGCTGTGTTTGCCGCTGGTGCGGCATTTTTTTCCGTCGCTCCGGCTTTCGCCGCTTCGCACAATCACCATCAGGTTTGCCACAAGGTCAAAGTGCATCATCACTGGGAACGCCACTGCAAGTAAGCGCGTTCCGCAGCCGAAGGCGATGAGCCGCGTTCGCATCTTCCGACGGGGCTTTTTTTCGTCTCGCGACGCCGCGATCGCGCCGTGAAAGCGCGCTGTTAACAGTCGCCGTCGCCTATACTTTTTTCGAAGTCAATCGATATCCATACTGCGGCTTTCCCGAACGGAAGCGCTGTTGCTCATGCGCCATTGCCGCCTTGTCCTGCTTCCTCTCTGCCTCTTTATGCACGCAAAGAAAACGCGGCGCGTCAATACGTGCGGCCGCTTCACTTTCATTCGATGAGGACACCATGGCTACCTACATCATGCTGCTGAATTGGACCGATCAGGGCGTGCGTACCGCGAAGGACACGGTCGATCGCGCGCGCGCATTTCGCGAAGCGAGCAAGGCGATGGGCGCGACCATCGGCGCACTGCACTGGACGCTTGGCGCATACGATCTCGTTACATCGTTCGATGCACCCGACGATGAAACCGCGACGCGCCTCGGCCTCGCGCTCGGCGCACTCGGCAACGTCCGATCGACGACGATGCGCGCGTTCGGCGAAAGCGAGATGGAACGCATCGTCGGGGGATTGAAGTGAATCGGATAACTTAATAACGCATCGACCTCTGCATTTCGTGTGCCCGGGCGCGGCACGGTCATTGCGCAACTCATGATCGAGCAGACGGAAACGCCTGCGTCCTAATTTCCAGTCCGATCAAGGAGGGACGGATCATGAACAAGGCAATTGGCACACTCATCGCGGCTTTAGCCGCGGCGGCACTGTCGAGCGGCGTTTATGCGCAGACGGCGGGAGGATCGAGCGGCTCGACGGGCAGCACCGCCAGCCCGGCGAATCAGGTGAACGGCGCGACGGGCGGATATGGCACGCCGGGCACCACCCATTCCGGCAGCGGCATGGCCGCCAAGCCCAATAGCGGCTTGCCGAGCAGCACGAACAGCACGACGAAGTCCGACGCGCCCGCGCCGAAGAGCAACAACACGCTGGCAACGCCGAGCGTCGTATCGCCGGCAGCCGGCCAATAACGCCGTATGAAAGACGGCGACCCATGCATCGGGTCGCCGGGCGTTGTGCGCTGCAATGCGTAGCAGGCGGATGTCGCAAGTTGCGACATCCGCATGGACAGGACTTCGGCAGGGTGTCCGATTTTGCGACAAACCCTGCCGATGCCGTCATCACAGAACGCGAAGGCCATCCACGCAGGCTCACGCGATGCCCCCGCTCGCATCGCGATTGGCGTGGTCCTTGCTCTTATCCCGGCGCATCGCTTCGGCGAAGCATCGACGATAACGAACAAGGAGACATCACGTGAAGGCTGCCGTGCTGCATGAGTACGACGAAACGTTGTCCCGCGACGAATTCGTCCGCTATCAAGACGTCCCCACTCCCGAAATCTCGCGGCCCGACGATGTGATCGTCCGGATCGGCGGCGCGGGTGTGTGCCGGACCGATCTGCATATCGTCGAAGGCATCTGGCGCAGCAAGGTCGATATCGCGCTGCCCTACATCATGGGCCACGAGAACGCCGGCTGGGTCGAGGCGGTCGGGCGGGGCGTCGAAAGCGTCAAGGTGGGCGATCCGGTCATCTGCCATCCGCTCGTCACGAGCGGCCACTGTCTCGCGTGCCGGCGCGGCGACGACATGCACGCGACCGAAAGCCGTTTTCCCGGCATCAACGCGAACGGCGGCTATGCCGAATATCTCGCGACCGGCGAACGTTCGCTGATCCGCCTGCCGTCCACGCTCGCGCCGAAGGACGTCGCGCCGTACACCGACGCGGGCCTCACTGCCTATCGCGCCGCGAAGAAGGCATCGCGTCATCTTTTGCCGGGGCAGTTCGCCGTCGTGATCGGCGCGGGCGGTCTGGGTCACATCGGCATTCAGGTGCTGAACGCGCTGTGCGCGGCGGAGATCATCGTCGTCGACCGATCGGAGACCGCCCTCGCGCTCGCGAAGGAATGCGGTGCGCATCATACGGTTCAGGGCGGCGACGACGCCGTCGAGCGCGTGCTCGAACTCACGCAAGGCAACGGCGCGGAAGCCGTGATCGATTTCGTCGGCGAAGGCAACGCGATCGCGCAAGGTCTCGCGATGACGCGCAACGCGGGCTTCTATTACATCGTCGGCTACGGCGGAAAGATCGACATTCCGACGATCGACATGATCACGAGCGAAAAGACCATCGTCGGCAATCTGGTCGGCACGTATCCGGAACTCGTCGAGCTGATGGCGCTGGCCGATCGCGGACTCGTCCATCTCGCGACGCGCGAGTATCGACTGAGCGAGGCGAATCAGGCGCTGCGCGACCTGCATCACGGCAAGGTGAAGGGACGCGCGGTCCTCATTCCGTAACGACCGGCCGGCCTCGCGACAGACGAGGCCCGCAAGCCAGGCTTTCAGCGGAGAACGCCATGACTGCGCAGGGCCAACCCACGCCCATATCGGAGCGCGTGCGGCTCGTGATCGAGCTCACGTGGATCAATTCGGAGCATCTGCGAAGCAAGAGCCGTTTCGCGGGCGTCGAAATCGAACTCGAAAGCGCGCTGGCCGCGAGCCGGCCCGAAGCGCGCACGTCGCTGCAATTGTTGCGCATCGAAATGCTGCGCGATCAGCTTTGGGAGGCGGACCGGGCGCTGAGCGCGCTGGAGGAAGAGCGCGCGCGTCTGGAGGCGGCGCTCGCGAACGCGGAGGCGGCGACGCGCACCGCGCATGGCCGCGATCCGCGATGAACGTAAGCGCGCCCACGCCGCTCGTCGAGCTGCTCGGCGCGTGCTGGACGGCGCACGCGAGCGTGACGGCGGCGACGTGGAATGTAGGCGGCACTCACGCGGGCTTCACGCTCGGCGATGGAACGCTCGTGCTCGCGTCGGGCGAATGGGAAGGCGGTCCGCAACTCAAGGCGCACGAGACGCGCGGCGTCGAGTTGATCAAGGCCACCGCGCCGCCGCCGCCGCTCGCGCGCTTTGCGATACACGATGGCGCGAGCCTCGGGCTCGCCGCCGATGCCGATGGCGGCTTTCTGAGCGCGGGCGATGACGGCAGGCTCGTGCAGATGGACATCGATGGCAATGTGCGCCAGCTCATAGCGCAGCACGGCCGACGAATCGATCACGTCGCCGTTTCGCGCTCGGGCGTGCGCGCGTATGCGAGCGGCGCGCTGGTGCGGCTCATCGGCGCGATGGAAAGCGAGTTGACGCTGCCCGCTTCATCGACCGCGCTGATGTTCGCGCCCACCGCGCAGCGACTCGCCATCGCTCACGCGGGCGGCGTCACGCTGTGGGATACGCGCGCCGCGACGTCGCGGCTCTTTGCGTGCGCCGGATCGCCGCGCGCGATCGCGTGGAGTCCCGATGGCCGGTATCTCGTCGCGGGCACGGAAGGCAACGCGCTGCACGGCTGGCGTCTTCCCGATGGCGACGATATCGAACTCGGCGGCTATGCGCTGCAGCCCGGCTCGCTGTCGTTCTCGGCGGACGGCCGCGTGCTCGTCACGAGCGGCGGACCGCGCGCGGTGTGCTGGCGCTTCGATCCGCCCGATGCGGATGATCGTCCGCGCGAATGCGGCGTCGCGGGCAGCGCGCCGGTGAGTGTCGTCGCGTGTCATCCGTCGTTGCCGCTGATCGCGGTCGGTTATCGAAGCGGCGCGGTGCTGTTGTGCCAGCCCGGCGGCGCGGACGTGCTGTTCGTCCGGGCCAACGGCGGCGCGGCGATATCCGCGCTTGCGTGGGCGCCCGACGGCGGGCGTCTCGCCTATGGCACCGAAGCCGGCGAGATCGCGCTCGTGTATTTGCCGCACGCGTTATTCCGCATTTCAGGTTCGCATTAGACGCTCGAGGGAGACGGAGATGACGACCGATGCATCCACGAAGGAAGCGTTTTTCGAGCCGCTCGGCGCGCTGTCCGACGACATGATCGCCGCGCATGGCCGCGACTTCGCGATGGGCGCGCTGATACTCGCCGCGCGTTTCATCGCACAAGGTCAGCCGGTCGCGGATGCGGCAAATGCAAGCGCGAGCAAGATCATCGTCGACCATTGAGTGATGTCGCAATTCGGGACACCGTAAGAAATTCGATCGTCGCGTTCCACGACACAAGCGCATCGAAAACCGATGAAACGGCGTATTCGCGGATGGCACGCTTGTCGCTCTTCATGCTGCCGTGCCGATGCAAACGGCGCAATCGCCCTGTAACCGGACAAGGAGAGCTCGATGTCAGAAGCATTAACGCTCAACAAGATCACATCCCAGCGAGGCATCAGTATCGGCGAGGCGGCAAAACGCGTCGCCGATCTCGGCTGGACACCCAGTTACGTTCAGGAAGCGATGACCTTCCCGACGGACTACAAGATCAGCAAGGCGCCGCGCGATCCGATGAAGCAGGTGCTGCGCTCGTATTTCCCGATGCAGGAGGAAAAGGACAACCGCGTCTACGGCGCGCTCGATGCCGCGCTGCGCGGCGACATGTTCCGCAATGTCGAACCGCGCTGGGTCGAATGGATGAAGCTGTTCCTCGCGATCATTCCGTTCCCGGAAATCTCGGCCGCGCGCTCGATGGCGATGCTGGGCCGTCTCGCGCCCGGCGAAGAACTGCGCACGGGCTTCACGATGCAGATGGTCGACGAGTTCCGCCACTCGACGATCCAGATGAATCTGAAGAAGTGGTACATGGAGAACTACATCGATCCGGCGGGTTTCGACATCACCGAAGCCGCGTTCGGCAAGTGCTACGCGACGACCATCGGACGTCAGTTCGCTGAAGGCTTCCTGACCGGCGACGCCGTGACGGCCGCCAACGTGTACCTGCAAGTGGTCGCGGAAACGGCGTTCACGAATACGCTGTTCGTCGCGATGCCGTCGGAAGCCGCGCGCAACGGCGACTACGCGCTGCCGACGGTGTTCCTTTCCGTGCAATCGGATGAGAGCCGTCACATCGGCAACGGCCATTCGCTGATGATGTCGGTCATCAACGACCCCGACAATCATCTGCTGCTCGAACGCGATCTGCGTTACGCGTTCTGGCAGAACCACGCGATCGTCGATGCGGCTATCGGCACGTTCATCGAATACGGCACGACGGACCGCGACAAGAAGAAAGAGTCGTATGCGGAGCTGTGGCATCGGTGGATCTACGAAGACTATTACCGCACCTACATGCTGCCGCTCGAAAAGTACGGCATCAAGATTCATCACGACGATGTCGCCGCCGCGTGGGATCGCCTCGTCAAGAAGAACTACGTGCACAAGGTCGCGCAGTTCTTCTCGGTCGGCTGGCCGGTGAACTTCTGGCGCATCGAGGCGCAGACCGAGAAAGACTTCGAGTGGTTCGAGCACAAGTATCCCGGCTGGTATGCGGAGTTCGGCGAGTACTGGAAGTGGTACGCGAAGAAGAGCGTGCCCGGCCAGACCAACATGCTGTTCGATCAGGAGAACGGCTACGTGTATCCGCATCGCTGCTGGAGCTGCCTCGTGCCGTGCCTGATTCGCGAGGACTTCTGCGTCGATGAAGTCGACGGCAAGCTCTACACGTATTGCTCCGAGCTATGCCGATGGACGCACAAGGTCGCGTTCGCGTCGGAATACGAAGGCCGCCCGACGCCCGCGATGGGCCGTTTCAGCGGGCGCCGCGAATGGGAAGAGGTCTATCACGGCTGGAACCTCGCGGATTGCATCAAGGATCTCGGCTTCGTGCGCAGCGACGGCAAGACGCTCGTGCCTCAACCGCATCTGCGTTTCGACAACCGCGACATGTGGACGCTCGATGATGTGCGCGGCCACACGATCCAAAGCCCGATCGTGCTGATACGAGAGATGACGCCGGAGCAGCGCGAGAAGCACATCGCGGAGTATCGCGCGGGCTTCACGATCAATCCGTGCAATTGACCGATGCGAGGGAGGCGCGTATGAGCGGCGATGAGTCTGTGACGCACACGGTCCGCTTCGAGCCGGTCGGTGTGGAGATGTCGGTCGAGGAAGGCGAAACCGTGCTGGAAGCGGCGTTCCGTCAAGGCATCGCCGTCATGCACGGATGCAAGGAAGGGCAGTGCAGCAGTTGCAAGTCGTTGCTGGTCGAAGGCGACGTCGAGATGAAGAAGTATTCGACCTTCGCACTGCCCGACTACGAGAAGGAATCGGGTCACGTCTTGCTTTGCAGGACGCTGGCCTACAGCGATCTCACCGTCGAACTGCTCAACTACGACGAAGACCTGATGCGCCGCTCCATACCCGTCGCCGAATACGACGCGACCGTCACGAGCATCGCCGCGCTCACGCACGACATCAGGCTGCTCGAAGTGGAACTGAGCCGTCCGTTGCGTTACTGGGCGGGGCAGTACGTCGATCTGACGCTGCCATCGGCGGGCATCACGCGCTCTTTCTCGATGGCCAATCCGCCCGATGGCGAACGGCGCCTCTCCTTCATCATCAAGAAGTACCCGAACGGCGCGTTCTCGTCGCGGCTCGACGAAGGTCTCAAGCCCGGCGACCGGATGATCGCGAAAGGTCCGTACGGCACCTGCTTTCGACGCGAGGATCAGCCCGGCCCGATGGTTCTCGTCGGCGGCGGATCGGGGATGTCGCCGCTGTGGTCGATCTTGCAGGACCACGTCGCGAGCGGCGAAGAGCGGCCCGTGCGCTTCTTCTACGGCGCGCGCACGCGCCGCGATCTGTTCTATCTCGACGAGTTCGCGGACTTCGCTGACAAGCTGCCGGACTTCCGCTTCATTCCGGCGCTCTCGAACGCCGAACCCGCCGACGAGTGGACGGGCGAGACGGGCTTCATCCACGAAGTCGTGAGCCGCACGTTGCGCGACGAAGCGCTCGCAGGCGATATCGATGCCTACACGTGCGGTCCCACGGCGATGATCGACGCCGTGATCCCGGTGCTGCAAATGGCCGGCGTAGAACCGGAACGGCTGTATTTCGACAAGTTCACGCAGGCGGTCCGATGACGGCCCGTCGCCCTGATATTCGCTGATCGGAAAGGAGACATGACATGAGTACGTCGACGGAGCAGTCATCGCCGCTTAAGTCGGGCGCTGCGGGCGCGGCGCAGTTCGTGGGCTGGGACAGCCGCAAGTACAACTATTTCGAACCGAAAGGACGCAAGGCAAGCCATTACGAAGACATGACCGTCGACGTGCAGCCAGACCCGAAGCGCTATCTCATTCAGGACTGGATACTGCAATTCGCCGACGGCACGCCGACCTATTCCGAAACGTGGACCGCCGCGCAATGCTCGGACTGGCACACGTTCCGCGCGGTCGATGAAGAATGGGAGCGCACGCACTATCAGCGCCAGTCGACCATCGTCGGAATGATTACGAACGCGATCGGCAATGCGCGGCGCTCGGGCGCGGTCAAGCGCTTCGACAAAGCCTGGGTGAAGGTGCTCGAACATCATCTCGGCGCGTACAAGCACGCGGAATTCGGGCTCGGCACGGCGACCATGCACGCGCAGCGCTACGGCTACACGCAGATGATCAATAGCGCGATCCTGACCAATGCATCGTACAAACTGCGCTTCGCTCAGGACTTGACGTTGTATCTCGGCGAGATCGCGCTCGATCTGCCGGGCTTCGATCTCGACGCGGGCAAGGAGCACTGGCTCAACGATCCGATGTGGCAGGGCACGCGCCGCGCGATCGAAACCATCGGCGGCGCGACCGATTACCTCGAAAAGTATTTTGCGGTGAACGTCGTGTTCGAGCCGCTCGTCGGCGATCTCTTTCGCAGCGGCTTCATCATGCAAGTGGCTGCCGCGCAGAACGACTTCGTGACGCCGACCGTGGTATCCGCCGCCGAAGGCGACTACGAGCGCAATCTCGCCAACGCGGTCGAGCTGTTCCACATGCTCGCCAACGATCCCGCGCATGGCGATGCGAACCGCGCGCTCTTCGGCGCGTGGCTCGACAAGCATGGCGCGCTCGCCGCCGATGCCGCGAAGCATCTTCAGCCGATCTGGTCCATTCCGCACGCGAAAGCCGCGCAATACACCGACGCCCTGAGCAGTTCGGTCGAGCGCGCGCAACTGATCGCGAAGGAAGTCGGCATTCCGTTTTCGCTCTCCATTCAAGCCTGAATCCACCGCGAACAGGAGCCGCTCATGTCAGTGCATACCGACAACATCTTCAAGCCGATCAAGGATCTTCGCTTCGATCAGACCATCTCGCATCAATGCGGCGTCACGATGAACGACAGCGTCGAGGCGCGCGCGATTGCGGAACTGATGGCGACGAAGCCGGGCATCACCGTGACGTATCTGCCCGCGATGATCCGCATCGACGGACAGGGAAAGATCGAGTTCAAGATGGGCGAAATCAGCGACGTGCTGGGCCGCGAGATGACGCCACATCTGTTCGAGATATCGACATCGACGCATTACGGACGGATGGTGATGATCGACGACGATACCGTCGTGCTGTTCGGCAACATGGAAGACGCAATGGCCTACGAATGAAAACGTTCGCGGGTGCGCCCGCGAGCGACAACCCCACGGAGACAGCAACATGTTCAGAACCCAGGACGGCGAGGACATTTTCATCATCGACGGGCACGTTCATCTTTGGGACGGCAGCAAGGCGAACGTGAAGAACGTGCATGGCCAGCAGTTCATCGACTGCTTCTATGCGTATCACAAGAACCTGAGCCCGAAGGAATACCTGTGGCCGAAGGAAAAGTTCGACCAGTACGGCGAAGCGGTCATGTATGAAGACCTTTTCGTCACCGGTTACGACGACATGGCGATCTGCCAGCCGACCTATCTGACCGACTTCTACAAGAACGGCTTCAATACCACCGAAGCGAACTATGTGGTGAAGAAGAAGTATCCGCATCGGTTCATCGTGAACGGCGCGTTCGATCCGCGTGACGGCGAAGCGGGGCTCGAACGTCTCGAGGAGCTGGCGCAGTTGTACAAGATTCAGGGCGTGAAGCTCTACACGGCCGAATGGCGCGGCGACAGCAAGGGCTACAAGCTCTCCGATCCGGGCGCGTACCGGTTTCTCGAACGCTGCGAGAAGCTCGGCATCAGGAACATTCACGTTCATAAAGGACCGACGATCCTGCCGCTCAATCGCGATGCGTTCGATGTCGCCGATATCGACGACGTGGCGACGAGCTTCCAGAACCTGAACTTCATCGTCGAGCATTGCGGCTTGCCGCGTCTCGATGACTTCTGCTGGATCGCCACGCAGGAGACGAACGTGTATGGCGGCCTCGCGGTCGTGCTGCCGTTCATCCACACGCGGCCGGAATACTTCGCGCATGTGATTTCGGAGCTGCTGTTCTGGATCGGCGAGGACCGCATTCTCTACGGCAGCGATTACGCGATCTGGTCGCCGAAGTGGCTCATCGACAAGTTCATGGCGTTCGAGTTGCCCGAATCGGTCGCGAAGGAAACGGGCGCGAAGCTGTCGCTGGAGGCGAAGAAGAAAATCCTCGGGCTGAATGCGGCGCGTCTGTACGGCATCGATATCGAGGCGCAGAAGAAGCTGCTCGAACAGACGCCGCAAAGCGCGGTCGCGCACGCATGAGCGCCGCGAGCGCGGTGAGCGAACCGGCGGCGCAAGTGTGGGAGCGGCTCGCATCCGTCATCGATCCGGAACTCGACGAGTCGGTGACGGAGCTCGGCTTCGTCACGTCCGTCGATGTCGATGCCGATGGCGGCGTGAGCATCGCCTTCCGGCTTCCGACGTACTGGTGCGCCGCCAATTTCGCGTATCTGATGGCGGCGGACATGCGCGCGGCGATCGCGGATCTGCCGTGGGTGACGGGCATCGGCATGACGCTCGACGAGCACATGTACGCCAACGAGATCAATCGCGGCATGGCGCAGAACCTGTCGTTCCGGCAGGCATTCGGCGATGCCGCGAACGACGATCTCGACGCGGTGCGGCAGACATTTCTCGTCAAGGCGTTTCAGCGCAGGCAGGCGGCGTTGCTCGCGCATCTGCTGGCGAGCGGGCGCGAAGCGGAGGCGCTCGTGCGGCTCACCATCGGCGAGCTTGCATCGCTTGCCGACGAGCCGGAACGCGCGCATCTGATCTCGCGTTACATGGAACGGCGTCACGTATGCGGCGGCGCGATGGACGAAGCGCAGCCCGCGTTCATCGACATGCACGGCGCGCCGCTCGATCCTGCGACGCTCGGCGCGTATCTGCGCGAGTTGCGGCGCGTGGGCGTCAACGCCGAGTTCAACAGCGCGCTATGCCGCGGTCTTCTTGCGGCGCGTTACGACGATGTCGAAGAGAAGCCGGTTCGCTTCTATCCGCGAACGCGCGATGCATCGACGATACGGACATAAATCGAAAGACAGGAGACAGGAGCACACGATGCCGAACATCATGTTGCATGACGAAGAAGCGCGCGCGGCGCTCGGCCGGGGCGTGGGCAAGCTCGCGCGGGCGGTGCGCGGAACGCTCGGGCCGAAGGGCATGAACGCGATCATCGACCGGCCGATCGGCTCGCCGATCATCTCGCGCGACGGCGTGAGCATCGCGAGCGAGATCGAGCTGGAAGATCCGTTCGAGAACATCGGCGCGCAGGTCGTGCGGGAAGTGTCGAAGCAGACGAACGACGTCGCCGGCGACGGCACGACGACCGCCACCGTGCTCGCCGATGCGCTCGTGCAGCAGGGCCTCGAATGTCTCGCGGACGGCGCGAATCCGGTCGAACTCGTGCAGGGCCTCGAAGCCGCGGTGTACGAAACGATCGACGCGCTCAAGCGTTCCGCGACGCCGCTTTCCGGACCGGAAGAAGTGCGCGCGGTCGCCGTGGTGGCCGCCAACGACGAATTTACCGGCGGTCTCGTCGCCGAGGCGCTGGAGCGCGTGGGCGCTGACGGCATCGTCGATGTCGAATACGGCTCGACCGTCGAGACGCGGCTCGAAGTGGTGGAAGGCATGGCGTTCGACCGCGGCTATCTTTCGCATCACATGGTGACGGATATCGAACGCATGCAGGTCGTGCTCGACAATCCGCTCATTCTGATGACGGATCAGCGCCTGCAAAGCCAGAACGACATCGCCGCGATTCTCGCGCTCGCGAACGAGCACAAGCGCGCGCTCTTCATCATCGCGGAGGAAGTCGCGCCCGCGTGCGTCGTCACGCTGCTCGCCAATCGCGACAACGGAGGCTTCGGCGTCGCGGCGATTCATCCGCCCGAATACGGCCACTGGCGGCGCGCGATGCTCGAAGACATCGCGATCGTCACCGGCGGGCGCGTCATCGCGCGCGATCTCGGCGGCCGGCTCGACGCCATCGACATGCGCGACTTCGGCAGCGCGCGCCAGGTGCGCGTGTCGTCGAATCAGACGATCATCACGGCGGGCGCGGGCGACCCCGCCGCCGTATCGGCGCGACGCCAGCAGGTCGCGCGGCAATATGACATGGCGCCGGAGAACGTCGAGCGCGACAAGTTCGAAGTGCGCCTCGCGAAGCTCTCGGGCGGCACCGCGATGATCCTCGCGGGCGGAGCGACGCCCGTCGAGCAGAAGCGCCGGCTTCATCTGATCGAGGATTCCATCAACGCGGCGCGCGCGGCGATTGCCGAAGGCGTGGTGCCGGGCGGCGGCACGGCGCTGCTGCGGGCATCGGCGCAACTCGACGGATTGATCGCGCGAAGCCACGGCGCCGCGCAACTCGGCGCGATGCTGCTCAAGCGCGCGCTCGCGAAGCCGTTGTTCACGATCGCGTCGAATTGCGGACTGGACGGCGCGTCGATCGTCGCGCAGGTGGCGAAGGCGGATCGCGCGACCGGACTCGACGCGCGCACCGGCGAGATCGCCGATCTGGCCGCGCGCGGGATCATCGATCCCGTGAAGGTGAGTTACAGCGCCGTGCGCAACGCGGCCTCCGTCGCCGCGCTGATCCTGACGACGCAGACGCTCATCGCGAAGAAGCCCGACATCACCGATCCGACGGCGGGCCCGGCGCTCGGCGCGGGCGCGGAGCTGCTCGGCCGCAAGTAGCGCGCGCTGCTGCGCTGCGACACAGCGCGCGGCGCCAACGGGGGCGTTTTCCCCGAGAGGATGGGAGACGCACGAGGTCTATACTCAGCGGACTGTGCTGCGCAATCGCCGGGCCAAGCCGGCGAATCCCGATGCAGCAGCCCCCGCGAGTCGCGCCGACGCCCGCCGCAAGAGCGGGCCGCGCTCCACCTCGCACGGAGGAGACACATGACGAGGCGCCTCATCGGTATGCCGGCTGGCGGCGGTCGCGCGAGCGACCCCTTCGTCGCCGGGTGGACGCGGCCCGACGCAAGCGCCGCCGATCACTCCGACACCGACACCATGCTCGCCTGGGAGCGTTTTCTCGCAGGCGAGATCAGCACGGCCGCGCCGACCGAACTCATCGCATCATGGAAACGAAGTCTGCAATCGGGCGTGAATCCGACCTCGGGGGCAGCGCCGTTCGCCGTGCATGGCGATGCGATCAACACGCTGCGCTGGCGGCATCGCGAACTGCTCGCGGCGTCCGACCGGCTTTTCACGGCCACCGCCGATCTCTTCGCGGATTCGTATTCGATCCTTCTCTTGACCAACGCCGACGGCGTGATTCTCAAGGCGGCCGGCGATCTGCGCACGCTCGACGCCGGCGAAAAGATCCATCTGATGACGGGCGGCGACTGGCGCGAGGCATCGGCCGGGACCAACGGAATCGGCACGGCGCTCGCCACGCGTCAGCCGACTTACGTGCACGGCTCCGAGCACTTCTGCGAAGGCATCAAGGCATGGAGCTGCGCCGCCGCGCCGATCTGCGAACCGGGGACCGGCGCGGTGCTCGGCGTGCTGGACATATCGGGGCCGCCATCGACGTATCAGATCAACAATCTGACGCTCGCCGTCACCGCCGCGCGCCAGATCGAAATGGTGCTCGCGGAGCAGGTGGCGCGCGAGCACATGCGTCTGCTGGCGTTCTGCTTGCAGCGGCTTTCCTCGACGGATGCCGCCGGGCTCATCGCCATCGACCGGCACGGACGGCTCGTGCACACGACGGCGCGCATCGCGTTGCCGGTCAATCCGGGCGAGCGCTTTCCCGGCATGGGCGAGCATTTTCCCGTCGAGGACTGGGCCAATCATCTGCCGCAAGGACTGCGGCCCGAGTGGTTCAATCCGGTCGTCGCGGACGGCGAAGCGATCGGCGCGATGCTGATCGTGCCGCAGCCTTCCGGCCTCTCGAATGCGTCGCGTCTTGCGGGCGGCGCGCGCCGCGTCGGGCCGCAAGTGCAGCCGCGCGGCGAAGCCGACCCGCAACGCAACCGCTTTGAGCAGATCATCTGCCAGAGCGCGGCGATGCAGCGCGCGATCGAACGCGGACGGCAGCTTGCGCGACGGCGCGTGCCGGTGCTGATCGAAGGCGAAACGGGCGTCGGCAAGGAGCTGTTCGCGCGCGCGATCCACGGCGAGGAATCCGACGAAGGACCGTTCGTCGCCTACAACTGCGGGGCGGCGTCGAAGGAACTGATCGGCGCGGAACTCTTCGGCCACGTGCGCGGCGCTTATACGGGCGCGACGGCGGAAGGACGTCCCGGACGATTCGAACTCGCGCATGGCGGAACGCTGTGCCTCGACGAGATCGGCGAATTGCCGCTGGAACTGCAGCCGGTGCTGTTGCGCGTGCTCGAAGAAGGGGTGATCTATCGGCTCGGCGATACGCAGGCGCGTCGCGTGGATGTGCGCCTGCTCGCCATGACGAATCGCAATTTGCGCGAGGAAGTCGAGTGCGGGCGATTCAGGGCGGACCTTTACTATCGCGTCGGCGTCACGCGGATTCGCATTCCGGGCCTGCGCGAGCGCGATGGCGACGTCGATCTGCTGATCGATCACTTCAACCGCTCGCTCGCGCTGCGTCACGGCGTGCCGGCGCGGCAGTTTCCCGACATCGTGATGGAAGTGCTGCGCGCCTATTCGTGGCCGGGCAACGTGCGCGAGTTGCGCAACGTGGTCGAGAACCTGTTGCTGACATCGAATGACGAGCGCGTCGCGCTGGTCGAGCTGCCGCCGGAAGTGCTCGATGAATCGCCGACCGTGCGTGACACGGTCATGTCGAACGCGACGCCCGGCGCGGGCAGCCTCGAGGAAACCGAGCGCTTCGCGATCGCGCGTGCGTTGCGGCATGCGCAGGGCAACATGGCGCAGGCGGCGCGCGCCCTAGGCGTGTCGCGCAGCACGCTGTATCGCAAGATGGAGCAGTATCGGCTTGCGGTCGACGAAAAGCGTTCGTAGCGCAAGCCGTTCTCGGATATCGCCAGCGCGCCCCGCCCTTACCGCAGCGAATAAAAAGTAACACCCGGTAAGGTTTGACGCGAAGTGTGCATTCATCGGGCATTCGATCTGTCGAGGCATGCCATATCGTTCGATACGGCGACTCAATCCGCCGACGCCCAATGAACGAACACATCTCCGAGAACGAACCAAACATGAATACACAAAAGAAGCTGCACAGCCCATCCATCGACTTGCGGCGCTGCGCGCGTCTCGTTGCGTGCGTGATGTTGACGTCGCTCGGCGCGATGACTGCATCGCATGCCGCGAGCTTTCGCTGTCCGCATGACGCGTCCGCGTCGGAGCGGCTCGTCTGTGCGGACCCGGAACTTTCATCGCTCGACGATAAGCTGGCCGCCGTTTTCCGCGAGGCGCACGACGCGACGACCGACGCGACCGCGCTCGATGCGGATCGCGTGGCGCAATGGCAATGGCGTCAGCGCAACTGCAAGGACAAGGCGTGCGTGACCGACTGGTACACGCGCCGCATCTCCGAGCTGCAAGCGGACGTCGCGCACGGAAAGAAGCAGACTGCCGAGCACATCAAGTACGGCATCGCCGAACAGCGGCTTGCGCCGTCGGCGGAAGCGGCCGTGCTTCGGATGAAAGGGCTGGACGGCGGGAAGGATGAACCGGCCGGCGCTGAATCGAAGACATCGGCCGATGTCGAAAAGAAGAGCGCCGTCGTCGGACAGGTGAACGTCGAACGGCTTCGCGCGGCGTCATCCGCACACTACGAGACCGCTGCTGCCGCTCCGTTGATGAACGCGAACATCACGCACAATCCCGCGCTTTCGACGCCATGCAAGAGCGACTGCGCGCAGCGGCAAGTGCGTATCGCTTTCTAGTTTCGGCTTGATCCGGTGAAGGGCGACGTGGAGGAACGCGTCGCCCCGAGCGCGTCAGCAGGCCAGCGCGCAGTAGATTCCGCCGAGCGTGCCCGCCGCGCCCAGACCCATTCCCAAAGCGATGTTTCCTACGGTGGTGGCGCATCCGCCGAGCATGAAGGCGAGCAGCAACGCGATGAGGGAAGTAATGAGTTTGCGCATGATGTAGCGATTCGGTTTGCGGTAGGCGGGAGAGACGTCTTCGACGTGCGGCATACGAGGCACGAGGCCGGAGCCGATCGTAGCAACGGCCAGTCGCATCCATTGCGCGGAAAAGACGTGGAAGCAGCGCGGCTCTTACCAACTATTTCGTGTTCCGCATTGACCGATGACCGCACCGCTGGCGGATAGGAGCCGTCGGCTTCTGTCATCATGGAGTCGCTTAGGCGAATCCAGGGGTGTCATGTCAGATCTCGAGCATGAGAACGAAATCCGCGAAAATGCGATGCACGAACGCGCCGCGAGCGAGGAGCACGACGAATCGGCGGTCGGCCGCACCGGCCCGCTGAACGAAGCGGCGCTCCTCGGGCGCAAGACGCCGCCGTGGCCGGATTCCGCGGCGGCCAATCCCGGTCAGCACGCGCCCGCCGGCAAGCCCGGCACGATGCGCGCATTGGCCGGTCTGCTGTTCGGCCTCGCGCTGCTCGTCGCGGGGAACGGCCTGTTTCAGACGCTGATTCCCTTGCGCATCCTTCAGTCGGGCTATTCGACGTTCGTCACGGGGCTGATCCAGTCGAGCTATTACGCCGGATTCATATTGGGCGCGGTCGTCAATCGGCGGCTGATCGATCGCATCGGTCAGCATCGGACGTTCGTCGCGTTCTCGGCGGCGGCCTCGATTCTCGCGCTCGCTTTCGGCGCGGCGCAGTCGCCCTGGGTGCTGGGCGGCGTGCGCCTTCTCACGGGCGTCGCGTTCATGGGCTTGTACACGTCCGTCGAAAGCTGGCTCAACGGCACCGTCGACAACGAGAAGCGCGGCCAGGTATTCGGTCTGTACGCGGCGATCAACTATCTGGCAGTGGGCAGCGGCCAGTTCCTGCTGAATGTGGGCGCGGGGTCCGGCGCGCAGCAGTTCTCGATCAGCGCGGCGCTCTTTGCGGCGGCGGTGTTGCCGGTCACGTTGATGGAAGGCTGGCCGGTGAAAGTGAACGATGCGAATCTCGATCGCGTGCCCGCGCGAAGCTGGGGAGAGAGCCTTCGCGAAATGATGGCCGTGGCGCCGCTCGGCGTGCCGGGCTGCATACTGACCGGCTTCATCTACAGCAACTTCTATGCGCTGATGCCCGTCTATCTGCAACGCTCGGGCTTCACGACGGAGGAACTCGCGACGTTCATGGGCGTTGCGCTGATCGGCGCTTTGCTGCCGCAGTTCCCGATGGGACGGCTGTCTGATCGCATCGACCGGCGGCGTCTGGTTCTATGGACCTCGTTGACATCGGCGGTGTTGAGCCTCGTGCTGTTCTGCCTGGATTTTCGCATCGTCACATGGTGCGCGACGCTGGCTTATGTCGCCGTGACGTTCACGCAATACGGGCTGATCGTGTCGCATGTGCAGGACCGCACGGAGTCGCATCTGCGCGTTGCAGTGTCGGCGATGCTGCTCGTGCTCTTTTCTCTCGGCGGCATGACGGGACCGACGCTGGCATCCGCGTTGATGACGCTCATCGGGCCGAGCGGACTGTTTCTCTTCAATGCGCTGTCGTGCGTATTGCTGGCGCTGAGTGCAAGGCACGCGCTTAGGCTATCCGCGCGGGCGGCCGGATGAAGCTCCCGTTATTTCCGCCCGGTCGTTGCTTCGCTCAGTCATAAACGATAACCTTGATTCGTTCGTGATCCGTCGAATGCTGGTCAACCGGAGACAACCGTCCCGTGAAGCGAGCCTGGTGTTTCTCCTGCATCGTCGCGTTGAGCGCGGTCGTCGGCGGTTGCAACAAGGACGGATCGCAAAAAGCCGCATCGGAAGCGGGCGCATCCGCGAGTCAGGCGGCGAGTCAGCCCGCGTCGGCCGCGAGCGGCGCGGCAGCGGCATCGGGCGCGCAGCCGCACGGCGCGCTCGCTGCCATCGCCCGCGCGCAGTTGCCCGCGGAAGCCGCCGAAACGCTCCGTCTGATCAAAGCGGGCGGCCCGTTCCCTTTCAGCGAGGACGGCGTCCTGTTCCGCAACAGCGCGACCTTGCTGCCGGAACATCCGCGCGGCTATTACCGTGCATACACGGTTCGCACGCCGGGTTCGGCGGATCGCGGGCAGCGCCGGATCGTATGTGGCGGGCCGCGCAAGCAGACCCGCGACTGTTACTACACCGACGATTACTACTCGAGTTTCAAGCGCATCACCGAGTAATCGAAGACGTAGTCCAATGCGCCCGTTGGATCAAACCGAACGCTTCGCCGTGGCGCGCGAGGTCTTCGCGACTTCGCCGCTCGCATCCAGCACGGCGCCGCCCGTTTCGCGCGCGGCGTCATTCGTCGCATCGGCCAGATTCGTGATGAGCTCGCCGGACGATTGCGCCGCCGTCTGCGCGTCATCGGCGGCGGCGTTCGCCATGTCGCCGAACTTGATGCCATTGCGCTCGTACTGATTACGCACTTCGCTCAGGATGTCGTCCTGCGTCGATGTGATGATCGACAGCACATGCTGGCCATACGATGCGGCCTTCTGAGGAAACTGCGCCAGCATGACCGATTGCCATCCGAGGACGTCGCCGGCGCCGGCTTCATCGCCTGCGCGCAGAAGCGCATTGCTTTCGTCGATGACCGTGCGAACCGTCTGCACGTTCAGTTCACCGAGCGCCTGCATGCCGCTTGCGAAGCGCCCCGTCATGTTGAGGAATGCCTGCAAATTGGCGCGCGCCAGCGACGGAACCTGATACGCGAAATAACCGGGATACTGAAACATTGACCGCTCCTTTTCAAAGTCGAATGTAAATCGGTAAAAGGAAATGCGGCGGCCGGACGCGGGCGATTCCGCGCGTTCCTGCACGCGCGGAATCGATGGGTTTGTACGTTGCGTCTGACCGGCTGACCACGATATGACAGTTACGTGCATATCCGATGAAAATACGGCGAGAAACGCCGATGTCATGCAGCCGTATTTCCCGTCTCAGACGTGAGCGATGCGCGGTGGTTCCCGCTTCAGCCAGTCGCGCAGCGGATCTGGTCCAGCGGGAAGCCGAGTTCGTTGGCGGCGTCTTCGAGGTCGCTCAATGCCTGGCCGAAGACTTCGCCGATTTCTTCCGTGCCGACGAATAACTTTCCCGACCATATGTGTCCCTGCGATGCCGGAATGGCCAGTAGCGTGATCTTGTCGTTGTCGTCGTGCATCGCGGTTTCTCGTGACCCGTGAGAGGAGAAGGCCTTGGTCGATAGCAGATGCATTATCGATCCGGCTGTGGGCCGAAAACTTAGCGGTCGGTCGTCCGTAACCCGTCCTTATGGAACACGACGCGTCGATGCTTTCGCGGAATGCTCGTTGCTGAAAGGAGCACGAGACTTCATTCATCCGAGGCAAGCATGGACGACTCCCAAACCGTCTATATCGGCAGCGAAGATCCGGACTCGCTCGACGCGCGCATTCTGTGCGACGAACGCTCGGCCTATCACGCGGCGCTGACGGGCGAAAGCGGGCAGCAGTGCGTGGCCGATGACGATCTGCGGAGCATCCGCGCGCGCTACGTGGTGGCGCGCAACGCGATGGGCGAAGCAATGGGATGCGGCGCGATCCGGCGGCAGAGCTATCACGCCGCCGAACTGATGCGGCTCTACGTTCGCCCGCAGTATCGCGGGCTGGAAGCGATCATCCTGTCGTATCTCGAAGAGGAAGCGCGTCTGCTCGGCTATCACACCGTCTGCGTCGTGACGACGCCGGGCGAGTCGAATGCATCGCGCTTTTGCGAAGCCAGCGGGTATCGCCGCACGCCGGCCGATGAGCGCGGCGCCGTGTGCTTCGAAAAAACGCTGCTCGATTCCGTCTGACTTTCAAAAGATGCATGCGGCATGCCGGTTGCTTTGCCGGTGAGCGCACATGCGCAACGCAAGCGCGAGCGGCGTAAATCGCGCAACCGGGAGGGAATCGTGGACGAACAGAAGGAGCAGGACCGCATCCGTCGACGTGCGTATGAGATCTGGGAGCGCGAAGGCAGTCCGGATGGTCGCGCCGAAGAGTTCTGGCAACAGGCGCAGGCGTCGATCGAAGCAGAGGATGGGCCGGATCAGTCCGGGCGCGAAGCCGAGGCACACGGCGACGCGACGATCAAGTAGCGTCGCGTCGCAAGCGCGCGCTCATTTCAGCAACGTCATCTGCAGCACCTTGAAGATCACGAGCCCGACGGCGATCACCAGATAGCCGCGCAGCACGCCCATCCAGATGCGCGTGGCGAGCGTCATTTTCTGCGGGGCGAGCGTGTCGAGCGGCGGCATGCGCCATGTGTCGCGTTGCGCGCGATCGACGCTCGTGTGCGTCGCTTGCGCCGTCTTCGTCGTTTGTGCAAAGGCGCCCACGCGACGCAGCAGCACGCTCGCCGCGAAGCCGGCGATCGCCAGAACGGTGCCGCCGGCGAGCACGCCGATGATCGTCTCGCCGCTGATGTCCGGATACATCACGGCGGCCGTCAGGATGATCGACAGCATCACGAGCACCCAGATGACCGAGCCCGTGAACAGGTTCAGCTTCTTCGAGTTGACCCACGGACCGAGCACGGCGCGGTCGTTGCAAAGCAGCAGCAGGAACACGGTCGCGCTCGGCAGCAGCACGCCCGCGAGCGTCTGCACCGCTTCGGTCAGCAGGCCGAGCGGGCTGCCCGGAATCAGCACGATCGCGGCCGCGAGCGCGACGATGCCGAAGTAGACCAGATAAAAGCCCTTCGCGTCGGCCACGCCGCGATGCAGCGAGTGCCGGATCTTGAAGACGTCGCCGATGGCGTACGCGGTCGACAGCGACACGGCCGCCGCGCCGATGATGCTCGCGTCGAGCAGCGCGACCGCGAACAGCGTCGCGCTCGTGCGGCCCGCGTACTTTTCGAGGCCGGCGATGACGCCGCCGGCATCGGTGAAGCTGCCGAACTCGGGATGCCCGGCGAACAGCGCCGCGGTGAAGCTCATCATCGCGACCGAGCCGATCAGCACGAACGCAATGCCGATCCACAAATCGGCCTTCTCGTACTTCATGAAGCGCGGCGTGATGCGCTTGTCGATCACGTAGCTCTGCTGGAAAAAGAGCTGCCACGGCGCGACCGTCGTGCCGACGATGCCGATCACGAGCAGCATCACGTCCGACAGCTTCGCGTGCGCGGGCCAGTTGGGCACGAGAAAATCGCGCGTCATCTGCGACACCGGCGGATGTATCGCGACGAGCACCGGCACGAGCACGAGGCTCAGCACGCATAGCACGACCGCGAAGCGCTCGAAGCGGCGGAAGTCGCCGGTGCTGACGGCGGCCATCGTCAGCGCGGCCGCGACGCAGACGCCCGCGACCTTGGGCAGCCCGAAAAAATCGAGCACGAACGTGATGCCGATGAACTCGGTGACGATCGTCAGCGCGTTGAGCAGGAACAGATCGATGACGCTGAACGCGCCCCAGAACTTGCCGAAGCGCTGGAAGATCAGCCGCGCATGGCCGACGCCCGTCACTGCGCCCAGACGCAGCACCATCTCCTGATTCACGTACAGCACGGGCACGAGCAGCAGCATGGTCCAGAGCAAGCTCGTGCCGTAGTTCTGGCCCGCCTGCGTGTAGGTGCCGAACGCGCCTGCATCGTTGTCGCCGACCATCACGATGAGGCCCGGCCCGAGTATCGCGAGAAGCGTGCGCAAACGCGCCCGCCAAGACCCGCGCGGCGCCGTGTCGTGATGCGCGATCGAGCCGAAGGCGCCGCGAATATCGCCGACGTGCGCATCGTCGAGCACGGCGCTGCGTGGCGGGACGCCCGGTGGAGAGACGTTGGTTGGCGTGGACATGATGCACCCCGTGGCAAATATTGTTTATCTGACTTCCGCCGTCCGGCCCGCGGATGACCGCATGCGCGCGCTTGGCGACAGGCGCGCGCGCACGGCCGACTGCGAGGCGGCGGCAGAACCAGACGGCGGACGCACGGCGGCATCACGCCATCTGGGGCGGATCGAGGTGCACGTTTGAGTGACTGGGAAGTACTACGGCGCGCACCGCTTGCCTGGGTGACAAACGGCGGCGTTGAAAAGGCGCGGACGTGAGTCGCTCAGGCGGAGATTTCGTTCGAAGGTCGACTACTGCAAGTGTCCAAGGCATTTGCCCAATCGTTGAAGATTGTGGATTTTATGGACCGCTTCAAAACCGCGTCAAGCGATGAATGTCCGTTGCGCGAAAATAATTCCGGCTCGCGTGGCGCTGAAATGTTTGCCCTTGAAGGCACGCGCGCGAACCTTTCAACGCGCGGCGTCGCCGTGCATACGGAAGCGCGGACTTCAAAAACCTCAGGCGCGTTTCGTTTATTCGGTGGATCGCACGCACGAGGCGCGCGACGGATGCGGACCGGGACGGAGGATCGTATGGTGACGGACATTTCGCTGCGCGGCGCTGCGAAGCGCGTCGGCTGAACGCGAGGCCGGTGCGCCGATGGCCAGCAACGATGCCGTAGCGCAGAAGCCGCTCGCGAGCGTCGACACGCCGCTCGGCGACGACCTGCGCTTTCTGAGCCTTTCCGCGTGCGCGGAACTCGGGCGCATGCCACGCATCGAGTTGACGCTCGTCTCGAAGCGCGCGGACCTCGACTTCAGCCGCATCCTCGGCAAGCGCGTGAGCGTGTCGCTCAACGTGCCGAAGGCGAAGCCGCGCGTGTTCGCCGGCTATGTCGTGGGCTTCCGGCAAACCGGCATGCGCGGACGGCTCCACATCTACGAGGCGGCGGTGCGGCCGTGGCTGTGGCTGCTCTCGCGGCGCAGCAATTGCCGCATCTTTCAGAACAAGACGGTCGAAGAGATCGTGAAGGCCGTGTTCGCCGATCCCGTCTACAAAGGGCTCGAATTCGGCGAGATCAAATGGAAGGCGAGCGCGCGCGCGCATCCGCCGCGCGAATACTGCGTGCAGTATCGCGAATCGGACTTCAACTTCGTGAGCCGGTTGCTCGAAGACGAAGGCATCTACTACTGGTTTCAGGACAAGGATGGCAAGGAGTCGCTGATCCTGACCGATACGCTCGCCGCGCACGAGAGCGTCGCGGGCTGCGAATCGCTGCCGTACGGCGCGGTGCAGGCGGCGGCGCCCGACATCGAATTCGTCAGCGAGTGGCGCACGCATCACGCGATCGAAACGCATAACTGGCTGCTCACCGATTACGACTTCAAGCACCCGTCGCGGCCGCTGCAGAAGCAGGCCGCGAAGCACATGCAGGGCTTCGACGCGTTCTCCGGGCTCGAACATTTCGACTATCCGGGCGGCTATGTGGAAGCGGATCACGGCGAGAGCCGCGCGAAGTCGCGTGCGGACGAATGGCGCATCGAAGGCAGCGTGCCCGACGATCCCGGCATCAACTGGCATCAGGTCGAGGCGCGCACCAACAGCAAGAACGTGCGCGCGGGCGCGCTGCTCAAGCTGACGCGGCATCCGCGCGCGGACCAGAACACGCAATATCTCGTGACGCGCACGCGTTACGAGATCGAACTCGCCGATTACGAAGCCTTCGACGGCGCGCAGGCGAATCGCTGCGAATGCTGGTTCTCCGCGATCGACGCGAAGCAGGCGTTCGCGCCCGCCCGCACGGCGCGCAAGCCGTTCGTGCAGGGACCGCAGACGGCGGTCGTGGTCGGGCCGGGCGGCGACGAAATCTACACCGATCAATATGGCCGCGTGAAAGTGCAGTTTTTCTGGGACCGGCAGGGCAAGCGCGACGAGAACAGTTCGTGCTGGATCCGCGTATCGCAGCCTTGGGCGGGGAAGGGCTGGGGCGCCATCGCGATTCCGCGCATGGGCCAGGAAGTGATCGTCGATTTTCTCGAAGGCGATCCCGACCGGCCGATCATCACGGGACGCGTCTACAACGCCGAACAGATGCCGCCTTACGATCTGCCCGCGAACATGACGCAGTCGGGCATCAAGAGCCGGTCGAGCAAAGGCGGAAGCGGCGCGAACTGCAACGAACTGCGTTTCGAGGACAAGAAGGGCGCCGAGCAGGTGCTCATTCATGCCGAGAAGAATCAGGACATCGAAGTCGAGAACGACGAGACGCACTGGGTCGGGCATGACCGCAAGAAGAACATCGATCACGACGAAACGACGGTCGTCAAGCACGACCGCACCGAAACCGTGGGCAACAACGAGAAGATCGACGTCGTGATGAACCGCACGGAAACGGTCGGCGTGAACGAGAGCATCACGATCGGCGCGAACCGCACCAAGACCGTGAAGGCGAGCGAGACCGCGACGGTTCTCCTGCAACGCACGCACAGCGTGGGCATCAACGAGACGATTACCGTCGGCGCGGCGCAGGAGGTGACGATCGGCGCGTTCCAGGTGGTGACGGTCGGCGCGTATCACACGGAGACGATCGGTGCGAGTCAGACGGTCAGCGTCGGCTCCGGCCAGACTGTCACGGTGGGTTCGGATCAGACCGTGAGCGTCGGCGGCAACCAGGCGACGAGCGTAACGGGCGATCAGTCGCTCAGCGTCGGCGGCGGGCAGACGGTGTCGGTCGCGAAGGACGCGAGCGAGTCGATCGACGGCGCGCAGTCGAGCACGGTGGCGAAAGGGCGCACGACGTCCGTCGGCGAGGATGACGCGCTCAAGGTGGGCAAGAACCTCACGATCAACGCGGACGAATCGATCAGTCTCGTTACGGGCGATGCCAGCATCGTCATGAAGAAGGACGGCACGATCCAGATCAAGGGCAAGGACATCAGCGTCAAGGGCAGCGGCAAGATCAGCGTGACGGCGGATAGCGACATCGTGATGAAGGGAAGCAAGATTCTTCAGAACTAGCGCGCCATGGTTCCCGTTTCGAGCGGCGATGCGATGACCGTTCGACATGGCCCGACACGACCGGCCTTCCCGCGTCCGGCAAGTCTTATATAAGACATAAGACATAAGACGTTTGACGCAACGCAGCGTGGCAATTAGAATAGCGGGCAACGCAGTGCCCAGAACATCCCGGCTTGTTTGCAAAGCCTTCACTGAAACGCAAAGGCAACGGTCCCCCCATGCTGGAAAACTTTCGTGCTCATGTAGCCGCGCGCGCCGCGCTCGGCATTCCTCCGCTGCCGCTGACGGCGCAGCAGACCGCCGAACTGGTCGAGCTGCTGACGAACCCGCCCGCAGGCGAAGAGCAGGCTCTGCTCGATCTCATCACCAACCGCGTGCCCGCCGGTGTGGACGAAGCCGCGCGCGTCAAGGCGGGCTTTCTTGCCGCCGTGGCCAAGGGCGAGACCGCCTGCGCGCTGATCTCGCGCGCGCGCGCCACTGAGCTGCTCGGCACGATGCTGGGCGGCTACAACATTCAGCCGCTGATCCAATTGCTCTCCGACGCCGAAGTCGGCACGGTGGCAGCGAACGCGCTGAAGAAAACCCTGCTGATGTTCGACCAGTTCCACGACGTCAAGGAACTGGCCGACAAGGGCAATGCCAACGCGCGCGCCGTGCTGCAAAGCTGGGCCGACGCCGAATGGTTCACGAGCCGTCCGGAAGTGCCGCAGAGCCTGACCATCACCGTGTTCAAGGTGACGGGCGAAACCAACACCGACGACCTCTCGCCCGCGCCGGACGCCACCACGCGCCCCGACATCCCGCTGCATGCGCTCGCCATGCTGAAGAACGCGCGTCCCGGCATCACGCCGGAAGAAGACGGCAAGCGCGGTCCGGTCAAGTTCATCGAATCGCTGAAAGAGAAGGGCCATCTGGTCGCGTATGTGGGCGACGTGGTCGGCACGGGTTCGTCGCGCAAATCGGCCACCAACTCGGTGCTGTGGTTCACGGGCGAAGACATTCCGTTCATCCCGAACAAGCGTTTCGGCGGCGTGTGCCTGGGCGGCAAGATCGCGCCGATCTTCTACAACACGATGGAAGATGCCGGCGCACTGCCGATCGAACTCGACGTGTCGAAGATGGAAATGGGCGACGTCGTCGAACTGCGTCCGTACGAGGGCAAGGCGCTGAAGAACGGCGAAGTGATCGCCGAGTTCCAGGTCAAGTCCGACGTGCTGTTCGACGAGGTGCGCGCCGGCGGCCGCATTCCGCTGATCATCGGCCGCGGACTGACGGCGAAGGCGCGTGAAGCGCTGGGTCTGGCTCCGTCGACGCTGTTCCGCCTGCCGCAGCAGCCGGCTGACAGCGGCCGTGGCTTCTCGCTCGCCCAGAAGATGGTCGGCCGCGCGTGCGGTCTGCCGGAAGGCCAAGGCGTGCGTCCGGGCACGTATTGCGAACCGAAGATGACCTCGGTCGGCTCGCAGGACACCACCGGCCCGATGACCCGCGACGAACTGAAAGACCTGGCGTGCCTCGGCTTCTCGGCCGACCTCGTGATGCAGTCGTTCTGCCACACGGCGGCTTATCCGAAGCCCGTCGACGTGAAGACGCATCAAACGCTGCCGAACTTCATCAGCAACCGTGGCGGCATCGCGCTGCGTCCGGGCGACGGCGTGATCCACTCGTGGCTGAACCGCATGCTGCTGCCGGACACCGTCGGCACCGGCGGCGACTCGCACACGCGCTTCCCGATCGGCATCAGCTTCCCGGCGGGCTCGGGTCTCGTCGCCTTCGCGGCCGCCACCGGCACGATGCCGCTCGACATGCCGGAGTCGGTGCTCGTGCGCTTCAAGGGCAAGATGCAGCCGGGCGTCACGCTGCGCGATCTCGTCAACGCGATCCCGCTGTACGCGATCAAGGCGGGCACGCTGACCGTGGCCAAGCAGGGCAAGAAGAACATTTTCTCGGGCCGCATCCTCGAGATCGAAGGTCTGCCGGATCTGAAGGTCGAGCAGGCGTTCGAACTGTCGGATGCGTCCGCCGAGCGTTCGGCCGCCGGTTGCACGGTGCATCTGAACAAGGAACCGATCATCGAGTACCTCAACAGCAACATCACGCTGCTGAAGTGGATGATCGCGCAGGGCTATCAGGACCCGCGCAGCCTGCAGCGCCGCATCAAGGCGATGGAAGCATGGCTCGCCGATCCGCAACTGCTGCAACCGGATGCGGATGCCGAATACGCCGCCGTCATCGAAATCGATCTGGCAGACGTTCACGAGCCGATCGTGGCCTGCCCGAACGATCCGGACGACGTGAAGACGCTGTCGGACGTGGCCGGCGCGAAGATCGACGAGGTGTTCATCGGTTCGTGCATGACGAACATCGGTCACTTCCGCGCGGCGTCCAAGCTGCTCGAAGGCAAGCGCGACATTCCCGTCAAGCTGTGGGTCGCGCCGCCGACCAAGATGGACCAGAAGCAACTGACGGAAGAAGGTCACTACGGCGTGTTCGGCACGGCGGGCGCGCGCACCGAAATGCCGGGCTGCTCGCTGTGCATGGGCAATCAGGCGCAGGTGCGCGAAGGCGCGACGGTTATGTCGACGTCGACGCGCAACTTCCCGAATCGTCTCGGCAAGAACACGAACGTGTATCTCGGCTCGGCGGAATTGGCGGCCATCTGCTCGCGTCTGGGCAGAATTCCGACGAAGGAAGAGTACATGGCCGACATGGGCGTGCTCAACGCCAATGGCGACAAGATCTATCAGTACATGAACTTCGACCAGATCGAAGACTTCAAGGAAGTCGCCGACACCGTGCAGATGTAAGCGTGCTGTCGGGCTACGGCGAGCGGTTTCGTCGTAGCGTCGCGCAATGGCGCCGCGGGCTGAATGCCCGCGGCGCTTTTTTTTTGCGCGAGGGTCGTCGAATGGATTACCTCATATGTGCGCGCCCGTTTTCTACGCGCGTTCACTTGTTCGCCCCGTATGTCGGCGACGCCAGAGTTTCATGATGACCTTATAGGCGACGATGGCCACAAGCAGGTCGACTGTCGTCATGGACAGAATGTAGAGCATCTCCGCATCCTCGACGCCCACTGAGTCAGCGATGACGAGCAGGACGTGCTGTTGCGATTCGGTCATCGGCAACGGATAAGTGTGCACGTAACGCACCGCCAATAGAAACAGGCCGCTGAAAAGCGCTACCTTGATTAGCTTACGGACAAGTGTTGCCAACAGTGATCACCTCGATCCAGCCATACGCTTGCAGTCCGGAAGTGCCTGCCGCAATGGATGTCGTCTGTAAAAGGGCTTGGCGAAGTCGTTGAAAATCTGCCCGGCTCTTTAGCGTAATGCAACCATATGAAACGCCTTGGCCACCGATCGGGTGAAGGCGAAAGTTGCCGCGCTTGATTCCATTTACCCAAGTCCAGTCATCGATCAGCCCGTCATCCCGGTAAAGAGCAAACCAGTCGCCGTGGCTGGATGGATTCCCGGTTACAGTGTTCCATGCGTCTTTCGCCCACGCTTGAGCTTGAGATTTGATCCCGCCGGCCGGACGCTCCACGATCCAATATTTGCCGGCAGGGATAGGGCCTGCTCCGCGCATCGCAGTGCAACCCCCGCGGTTGCGATAGTTATCGTTCCCGGAAAACGCCTGAAACGCCCCGACACCAGCCATGACAAGCGTCAGCATCGGCGCATTATCGACCACGAACTTTCCCCGCAGAGCCATCTCGTTCCCCCGAGCCTAGCGTTCCGTCCACGCGTCGGAGAACTTGATGTTGCCGTCCAGGTAGTGCCAGGTGATGTTGTCATACATGAGCGATACGGCCTCGACGTGATTGAGCGGGCTCATGCTGGCGATCTTCGTGTTCGCGAAACCGGGATGAACGCCGGCCACTTTCACGCCCTCCAGCAGCATCGTGAAGTAGTTTTCCTCCCGGCCCGCGTCATTGATCCGATAGAACCTGATCTCGGCAGATCGAAGGGTTTGCCCTTTGGCAACCGCTTTGTACAGATACGGGCTGGCCGCATCGAACTCTTTTTCGATCGACATGGGCGCGTGTATGCGCGTGCCGGTAATCCTGCCGGCGTTGCCATCGACCGGAAGCGTCAGGCCGTGTCCAAAGCCGATGATCTCGATGCTGCCCTCGCGCCCTTGCACGGAGACACTGCCCTTGATCGGCGAACCGCCATCGTCCTTCAGCCACATGTATGCGGGAATCGGCATGGTTGTTTCGCTTAATTCGTTTGGAAGCCGAAACAATGGAGTAAGACACATCAACAGCGCAATACGCTTATTCCTAACAAGGTCGATTGAGTGGCGAAGTAGACAGCGCATGATTTTGTCGCCGTCGCGGACGAAAACGAGCCGCCCCGATATCATCCCCAATCCATCAGCCCAACCCTGCCGACATCCATGGAAAAAGCTTTCAGCGACGCCGATCGCGAAGCCGTCTACCGCGCGATCCGCGAGCGTCGCGACATGCGTCACTTCGTCGGCGATCCGGTGTCGCCGCAGGTCATGCAGCGCCTCATCGACGCCGCGCTGCACGCGCCGAGCGTCGGCTTCATGCAGCCGTGGCGCATCCTGCGCATTACCTGCGCGAACCTACGCGCGCGGTTGCGCGATGCGGTCGAACGTGAACGCGTGCTGACCGCCGATGCGCTCGGCGAACGCCGCGATTCGTTCATGCGGCTCAAGGTGGAAGGATTGCGCGAGTGCGCCGAAGTGCTGGTGATGGCGCTGATGGACGGCCGCGAGCATCATGTCTTCGGACGGCGCACGCTGCCCGAGATGGACCTCGCTTCCGTCGCGTGCGCGATCCAGAACATGTGGCTCGCCGCGCGTGCCGAAGGGCTGGGAATGGGCTGGGTCTCGCTGTTCGATCCCGTGGAAGTTGCCGCGCTGCTCGACATGCCCGGCGGCGCGCGGCCCGTGGCCATTCTTTGCGTCGGGCATGTCGAACGCTTCTACGATGCGCCGATGCTCGAAAGCGAGCGTTGGGCGGCGCGCCGTTCGACAGAGGAATGCGTCTTCGAGAATACGTGGCCGTCTCGGAAGGACGGATGAATTTTTTCGCGATATCTGTCCATCGGCGCACGGCCCGCGCGTCATCGTGATGGCGCCCGGATGATCCGGCCGCATCGACCTTGTGACGGAGGCTCACATGCACTATCTGCTGATGATCTATTCGGACGAAAACCGCTGGAACCAGATGACCGACAGCGAGCGGCAGCAGGGCGTCGCCGCGTATCAGGCGTACACGGAATCGTTGAAGAAGGCGGATGCGCTCGTCGGCGCGAACCGCCTGCAGCACACGAGCACGGCCACGACGGTGCGGCTCGTCGACGGGAAACCGCAAGTGCTCGACGGGCCGTTTTCCGATACGAAGGAGCAGCTCGCCGGCTATTACCTGATCGACGTGCCCAATCTCGACGCGGCGATCGCGTGGGCGTCGCGCTGTCCCGGCGCGGCGCACGGCCTCATGGAAGTGCGTCCGGTGTGGACCGCGCCTTACGATGCGCCATCCGCCGGATGAGCGAGCCCGCTGACGGCGCGAGCGCGGTAGCGGAATTGGTCGCGCGACGCAGCTACGGCAAGCTCGTCGCGCTGCTGGCGATGCGTACGCGCGACGTCGCCGCAGCCGAGGACGCGCTCGCCGACGCGTTCGCGGCCGCGCTCGCGGACTGGCCGAAGCGCGGCTGCCCGGCGAATCCCGAAGCGTGGCTGATGACGGTGGCGCGCCGCCGGGCGATCGACGGCGCGCGCCATCGCCGGGTCGGTGAAGACGTCGCGCATCAACTGACGATTCTCTCCGGCGAAATCGACGAGCACGAAGCCGGCGCATTGCCCGACCGGCGGCTCGGGCTGCTGTTCGCGTGCACGCATCCCGCGCTCGAGGCCGCGATCCGCACGCCGCTGATGCTGCAAGTGGTGCTCGGGCTCGAAGCGAAGACGATCGCTTCCGCGTTTCTCATGTCGCCCGCCGCGATGAGCAAACGCCTCGTGCGCGCGAAGAACAAGATCCGCGAAGCCGGCATTCCGTTCAGCGTGCCGGAGCGCGAAGACTTGCCGGGCCGTCTCGACGCGGTGCTCGAAGCCGTGTACGCGGTGTATGCCGAAGGATGGACGGATCCGCTCGGCGGCGATGCCGCGCGGCGCGATCTGACCGGCGAGGCGCTGTTTCTCGCGCATCTGCTCGTCGACTTGCTGCCCGATGAACCGGAGACGCTCGGCCTTCTTGCGCTGATGCTCTACGCCCAGGCGCGATGCGACGCTCGACGCGATGCGGCCGGCGACTACGTGCCGCTGTCGGCTCAGGATCCGTCGACATGGAACGCGCCGATGATCGACGCAGCCGACAGGCTGCTGCGGCGCGCGAACGCTTTCAACGCGATCGGACGGTTTCAGCTGGAGGCCGCGTTGCAGTCGGCGCATGTGCATCGCTGCCGCACGCATCGGCCGAACTGGGACGAGATCGTGCAGCTCTACGATGCGCTGTTCGGGATCGCGGCGTCGCCGGTGGTGGCGGTGAACCGCGCGCTCGCGCTGGCGGAACGGGACGGCGCGCGGGCGGCGCTCGATGCGCTCGCGCCCTACGCGGACGATCCGCGCCTCGCCGACTATCAGCCGTATTGGGCGGCGCGCGCCGATCTGCTCGCTCGCGTCGGCGCGACGGACGAGGCGCTCGCCGCCTACGATCTCGCGATCGGACTGGAGCGCGATCCGGCGGTGCGCCGGTTCTTGCAGCGCAAGCGCGCCGCGGTGTCAGCGGGCGGGCGATGAACGCTCGGTTCCAGGCGTCGCGGGCTGCGCCGCGTTTCGCACATGCGTCAGATCGACCACGTTGGTTCCGTCGCCGTGATCGTATCCATCGATGTGGGGCAGCGCCGGCACGGTGTCGTCCTTCTCCAGCCAGTTGTCGCTCTTGTACGTGGCCGAGCGCGCCTGCATGTAGCCGTAGCGATCCGCGGCGATCGCCTGAAGCTGCGACGCGTCGCGAACGATCACCGGCCTCAGGAAGATCAGAAGGTTCGTCTTCTGCCGGCTTTTCGTCTCGTGCCTGAATAGCGATCCGAGCACCGGAATCTTCGAAAGCCACGGGATTCGGGAATTGCCGTTCGTGTAGTTGTCGCTGATCAGTCCGCCGAGCACGACGATCTGGCCGTCGTCCGCGAGAATGGTCGTCTGCAGCGAGCGCTTGTCGATGCTGTAGCCGCCCGCCTGATCCGCCGTGCCGTTCTGCACGCTCGAATCTTCCTGATAGACCTGCAGCGTCAGCGTTCCGCCCTGATTGATCTGCGGCTTGACGTTCAGCATCACGCCGACATCCTTGCGGTCGTACGTGTTGAACGCCGATACCGATGACGAGCTCGTCGTGTTCGTCGAATAAGACCCGGACTCGATGGGAACATTGGTGCCGACGAGAATGCGCGCCTCGTGATTGTCGAGCGTGACGAGGCTCGGCGTCGACAGCACGTTGACATCCGAGTTCGACTGCAATGCGCGGAACAGGCCCTTGGTGCCGAGGATATTGCCGAATCCCGCGACCAGGCCGACGTTCGTCGTGGTCGCGGCGACGGACTGCAGCCCCGCAGCCGTCAGCCATTCGATGCCGAATTCGCCTTCCTTGTCGGAAGCCACTTCGATGATGAGCGATTCGATATACACCTGAACCTTGCGCTGATCGAGCCGCGCTATCACGGTGGCGAGGTTTCTGAACACCGGTTCGGGCGCGGTGATGATGAGCGAATTCGTGGACACGTCCGCGACGACTTCGCCGCTTCCTTGCTCGTCCTTGTCATCGCCCGAGCGCGATTGCATCCCGCCGAAAGGGCTTTTCGAGGAAGACGCCGACGATGACGTCGCGCTCACCGACGATGCCGAATCCGTGCCGCCCGGCAGCGGCGGCAGCGTGCCGTTGCTGCTCGGAAGCCCCGACGAGCTTTGATTGCCGCCGCCGTTGCCCGAGCCCGATTGCGAATCGCCGCCGCCTGTCTGGCCGAGAATCCGTCGCAGCGTCTTGGCGATATCGGTGGCGTCGGCGTTGCGCAGGCTGACGATATGAATGTTGCCCGGCGCGCGCGTCGGCGTGTCCAGCTTGACGATCAGCGATTCGGCGTCGGACAGCCGCGCGGCGCCGCTCGACCGAAGCACGACCGCGTTGCTTCTCGCGTCCGGCGTGACGACGACCTTCTGCGTCGGATCGCTGTTGCCGATGCCGTTCAGATCCAGCAACTTCTGCGCTTGTTGCGAGACGGCCGTCGCATCCGCGAAATTGAGCTGCACGACCGCGATATGCGGGCTCGACGCCCCTTCGATGCCCGCGATGATCGACGCGATCCTGCGCACGTTATCCGCATAATCGGTCACGATCAGCGTGTTGTTGCTCGGGTTGGCGGCAATCGTGTTGTTCGGGGAAATCAGCGGCCGCAGCGTCGGCAGGATACTGTTCGCGGACTCCCTGCGAAGCTGAAATACCTGCGTGACGATCTGATCGCCCTTCGCGACAGGCTGATTGCCGACATAGGTCGGCACGCCCTGAACCTTCGCTTCCGATTCCGGCACGACCTTGAGTACGCCGTGATCCTGCAATAGCGCGAAGCCCTGCATACGCAATGCGGATTGCAGCGTCTTGAGCGCTTCGTCTTCGGGAACCGGATTCTCGGAGACGAGATCCAGTTGTCCCTTCACGCGCGGATCGACGATGATCGTCTTGCCCGTGGCGAGTCCGATCGCGCGCACGACCTCGTTTATATCGGCATGCGAAAAATTCATCACGACGGCGGCGAACGGCACACGCGGATACGCAACGAGGAAAGTCATCCCCGCGACGAATGCGGTTCTTGCAAGAGATCGCGACAGGGCGCGGCGAAAACGGTCTTGGATCGGGAGAGTTGTCAAATCGGCGGGCGATGTAGTTGGCTTCAGCGCAGACAGGAAATACAGGCAAAAAAGCGCGCTGCGGGGACTATACGTGCCGTTCGATGACTAAAGGACTACAGGTAAGGTTTCGATAGGATTGCAGATCCGTTCAAGGCGCGCGATGACGTTCCACTATCACAAGATGTTTCGCAATCCTTCTTTAGAGCGAAGGCACTCGCACCGATCGACGACACAACCTGTTTCCCGGAGAAATAGTTGGTAAGAAGATCGTCGCGTGCGAGTGCCGGGCGCGCTTACTTGGCCGCGCCGACGAGCTTGAACGAGTCGAAAGCGGGATCGATGGGCGTGTGGCCGATATGCGTCAGCGCTTCCGCGACGAGCGGCTCGCACGCGCTGTAGTCGGAGTTCATGCTGTCGACGTGCGCCTGGGGAAAGTTCACGGACAGCACCTTGCCGCCCCAGCGCTCGGTGGTCGCGGTCATGCTGCACTTGCCGGCGCCGCCGATCTTCAGATCGAGCAGGATCACGTTCATTTCGAACGCCGCATCCGAATTCGAGAAGTTCCACTGCATCACCATGCGGTCGCCCGGCGTATTCGTATCCACGAGTTTCATCGTCTTGTCGGGAATGCCGACCGCTGCGACGAGATCGAGAACATTCGATCCGATGAGCGCGCCGGAATCGCTGCGCGCCTCATGTGTCCGGTAAGCCGCGCATCCGGAAAACAGCGTCACGAACACCAGAAAAATCAGGGTAAAAGGCCGCACGACAACTCCTCCGTCGAAGTAGATGGAATCCCGCAATTGGAAGAAATGCAGAGTGGGCGCCGTGAAAACGGGCGCGCAGACGGGAACCAGCAAGAAGGCGACCCAGGCGGCCGCGCGGCGCGTTTGTCTCTCGCCGATTGCCTTTCGGAATATTTCGCGGCGGTCCGCGTGAGGTATTAACTACCGCTTCATCAACGTCCATCGGGCAAAGTCGCCGCGACGGGCATCAAGAATCCGTTTGCGCCGCCGACATATCGTGCATGGCCTCCGGTGCCACACACGAATAGCCCCCGCGAATTGCGAGGCTCATCACCGCCGGACGCCGCAACGTCAAAGATGCGCGCGCAGCCAGTCCCATGCGAGCGGCCCGCAGATCACGCCCCACGTAAGCAAGCCGATGACGATGGCCACCGTGACCGCCGCGCTGCCGCAGTCCTTTGCGCGTCCGGAGAGTTCGTGACGTTCGAGCGAAATGCGGTCGATCGCCGCCTCGATGCTCGAATTGATCAGCTCGACGAGCAGCACGAGCAGCACCGAAGCCGCGAGCAGCACGCGCTCGGCGGCGCCCACGGGCACCGCGAACGCGATCGGCAGCAGCACGGCCGCGACGCACACCTCCTGGCGAAACGCGCTCTCCTCGCGCCAGGTCGCGGCGATGCCGTCGCGCGAATGGCGCAACGCGAAAAGGCCGCGCAGCAGGCCGCTGCGCTTGACTGCGGGCTTCGCGATCCGCTCGGCGTGGCCGGATTTTTCGGATGCGGAAGACGTAGCGGATGAAGAACGGGATCGAACCATGTCGCGATGTGGCGCTTTTTTTGATGAAGGACGGCTGAGGTGATACAAATTGTCACAAATTATGCTACTGTTGCGTCCGCTTTTCAGCGGCAAAGGCGCGTCATCGCACAGACCGGCGCGATGAACGCAGCAGCCGCGCGACCGCACCCGCGTCGCGGATCACGCACGCCCCGACGCCTCGCTTCGTGCATCGCACGCTTGCCCCGACTCTTTCCCGCTCTTGCTGCATTCGTCCCGGTTGCCGCGCGCGCCGCTCGCCTGGCGATCCGATTGTCGTTGCGCCTCCGTCACGATGCCATAGCGGGCAGCGCGGCGCGCGGCCGTGAATTCCGTAGCTGACTCGCCGATGAAACCAGTCGTCTCGTTCTGCCTCTCGCTGGCGATGGCCGCCAGTGCGCTTTTCGCCGGCGTCTGCGCCGAAGCGGCGCCGCCGGCCGTCAATCCGGACGCCGCTGCCAGCGCCGACGCCGGCTCGATCCACGTCCCGTTCTCCGCGCTCGGCGCGTATCAGCCGATGCATCTGCGCGGCCTCGAAGATACGCGCTCGATCGTGCTCGGCGTGCGGCTCGACCGCGTCGTGACCGGCGCGCGCCTGCGTCTGCGCTACACCTACTCGCCCGCGCTCCTGTTCGCGCTGTCGCACGTCAAGGTGTCGATCAACGGCGAAGCGATCGCCACCGTGCCGTTCGACAAGGAGCACGCCGGCGCGATGCTCACGCAGGACATCCCGCTCGATCCGCGCCTGCTCACGGACTACAACCAGTTCGGGCTGCGCTTCATCGGCCATTACACGCTCGATCATTGCGAGGATCCGGCGAACACGGCGCTGTGGGCCGACATCAGCCCGACGAGCGAATTCATCCTCGACACCGCGCCGATCAGGCTGCCCAACGATCTCGCGCTGCTGCCCGCGCCGTTCTTCGATGCGCGCGATGTGAGCCGTCTCACGCTGCCGTTCGTGCTGCCCGCATCGCCGGACAGCGCGACGCTCAAGAGCGCGGGCGTGCTCGCGTCGTGGTTCGGCGCGCTCGCGGATTACCGTCAGGCGCGCTTCCCGGCGATGAACACGCTGCCCCCGAACGACCACGCGGTCGTCGTCGGCACGCGCGCGCAATTGCCGGCGGGTCTCGCGCTGCCCGATATCGACGGGCCGACGATTCTCGTCGCCGACAATCCGGCGTCCAAGGATCGCAAGCTGCTCGTCGTGACCGGCCGCAACGGCGCCGAAGTCGACGATGCCGCGTATGCGCTCGTGCTCGGCCGCACGGCGATGTCCGGCGATGCGGCGAAGGTCGCGCATGTCGACATCGGCCAGCCGCGCGAACCGTACGACGCGCCGCGCTGGATGCCGACGAATCGCCCGGTGCAGTTCAAGGAACTCGTCGACGACGTGTCGCAGCTTCAGGTCGCGGGCAGCGAGCCGGAGCCGATCCGCCTGAACCTGCGCGTGCCCGCCGATCTGTTCTCGTGGAACAGCGTCGGCGTGCCGCTCAATCTCAAGTACCGGTACACCGCGCCGACGGTGCAGAACAACTCCGCGCTCGCCATCGACATCAACGAGCAACTCGTGAAGTCGTTCCGGCTGCCGCCCGCCAAAACCGATGACACGCAAGGCCGCCTGCAATTGCCGCTGCTTTCGGGCGCGCCGGGCGGCACGGCCAACGCGCTGGACATTCCGGCGTTTCGCGTCGGCAGTTCGAACCAGCTGCAATTGCGCTTCAACCTCGATTCGCAGAAGCAGGGCCTGTGCGCGGGCGTGCCGACCAATCCGGCGCGGGCGGCGGTCGACCCGGATTCGACCATCGACTTCTCCGGCTTCGTGCATTACGCGCAACTGCCGAATCTCGCGTACTTTGCGAACAGCGGTTTTCCGTTCACGCGCTACGCCGATCTGTCGCAGACGGCCATCGTGATTCCCGCGCGTCCCGCCAATGCCGAGATCGAAGCGATGCTGACGATGCTCGGCCACATGGGCCAGTGGACCGGCTTTCCGAGCCTGCGCGTGACCATCGCGCGTCCGGACGATGTGCCCGCGCTCGCGCAGAAGGATCTGCTCGTGATCGGCGGAGCGCCGTCATCGCCGGTGTTTTCGCGCTGGCACGATGCGCTGCCGCTGTCGATCGCGGGTTCGGCTGCGGGAACGCCGTCGAAGGAGGGCATCGCGCGGGCGTCGTTCTCGGTCGGCGAGCATTGGCGCGATGGCGCGCGCGTCACGCACGGCGGCGCATCGCTGGATCAGAACGGGCCGCTCGCGGCGCTGATGGGCTTCCAGTCGCCCGGAACGAAGGGGCGCAGCATCGTCGCGCTCGCGGCGACCGGCGACGGCCATCTCACCGATCTGCTCGACGTGCTCGAACGCGCGGATCGCCTGTCGCAGATTCAGGGCGATGTCGCGCTCGTGCGGCACGGCGGCGTGGACAGCGCGCGCGTCGGCGAGACGTATGTCGTCGGCTACGTGCCGTGGTACGCGAAGCTGTGGGGCCACGCGATCCGTCATCCGGCGCTGCTCGGCCTCGCCGGCGCGCTGGCGGGCCTGCTGCTCGCGATCGCGGCGTTCGCGGCGCTGCAGGAACTGGCCGCGCGGCGCCGGGGTATCTGAGCGATGAAGGCTTCGGGCGTAAAGCGCGCGATCGTGTCCGGCGCGCTTGTCGTGTTCGGCGCGAATGCAGCAGCGACGGATCTGGCGTCGCCATCGGCGTGCATGGATTCGTGGCCGCGCTGGGACGCCTTCAAACGCGACTTCATTTCGAAGGAAGGCCGCGTGATCGACGTCGGTTCCGCCGACGAGCGCACGGTCTCCGAAGGCCAGTCCTACGCGCTTTTCTTCGCACTCGTCGCGAACGACCGCGCGAGCTTCGACACGATTCTCCACTGGACCGAAGACCGGCTCGCGCGGGGCGATCTCACGTCGCGGCTGCCCGCGTGGCTCTGGGGCCGCGACGACGCCGGCACGTTGCGCGTGCTCGACGGCAACGCGGCGTCCGATGCGGACTTGTGGATCGCCTACGCGCTCCTCGAAGCGGGCCGCGCGTGGGGCGAGCGCAGCTACACGGCGCGCGGCGCATCGCTTGCGAAGCGCGTGCTCGACGAGGAAACGGCCACGCTGCCCGGCCTCGGCCTCACGCTCTTGCCCGGACCTCTGGGTTTTCATCCGTCAGCCGATACGTGGCGCGTCAATCCGAGCTACGCGCCGTTGCAGGTGATTCGCGGCATCGGCGCGAGCCTGCCCGATGACGCGCGCTGGACGCGGCTCGCGGCATCGAGCGCACGCATGCTGATCGACACCGCGCCGCAGGGCTTTGCGCCGGACTGGGCGCTGTATCGCGCGAACCGGGGTTTCGAGCCCGACGAAGAGACGCACGCCGAAAGCGCCTATAACGCGATCCGCGTGTATCTGTGGGCGGGCATGCTCGCATCCGACGATGAAGCGCGCGCGCGCCTCCTCGCGCATTTGGCGCCGTTCGCCGCGTATATCGACGCGCACGGCGCGCCGCCCGAGCGCATCGACACGCGCGACGGCAAGCCCGGCCCGAACGACGGCAACGCGGGTTTCTCCGCCGCCGCCGTGCCGTTTCTCGACGCTATCGGACGCCCCGAACTCGCGGATGCGCAAGCGGCGCGCGCGGCGGGGGCATCGGCGCCGGGGTACTACACGAGCGTGCTGACGCTCTTCGGCCTCGGCTGGCGCGAGGGCCGCTATCGATTCGCGGGCGACGGAACGTTGCGCACGGCGGCATCGGCATGCGGAGCGGCGAAATGAAGCGCGCGCCCCGGACGAAGGCGACGTTGCTGCGCGCGGCGCTGATGTCGGCGAGCGTCGTGTGCGCGACGCAGACGCATGCCAGCGAGGCATCGACGGACGCGCTCGCCGAGCGTCTTTACGGCACCGCGCGCGCGTGGGCCAACAAGCATCGCGACGATCTCGCGTTGCAGGCGATCGACAAGGCGCTGCTCATCGCGCCGGACGATCCGCGTCTGAACGCCGAGCTCGTGCGTATCCAGTTGCGGCTCGGCCAGGCGCAGAAGGCGCAGGCCACGCTCGCGCGCATGAAAACGCGCGCGCCCAATGCGGCGCTCACGCAGCAAGTCGACGACGAATATCGCGTCGCGGTCAGCGGCCGTCAGGAAATGGCGGCGATCCGCCTGCTCGCACGCAGCGGCCAGTCGGACGAGGCCGCGCGCCGCGTGAGCGCGCTCTTTGCGCACGGCGCGCCGTCGGGCCCGCTCGGCGCGGAGTACTACCAGATCATCGCCGCGACGCCCGCGCGACGTGCCGAAGCGCTCGCGGCCTTGCACCGGCGCATCGCGGACGATCCCGCCGACGTCGATTCCGCGCTCGTCCTCGCGCGTCTGCTCAACAGCAGCGACGCGACCCGCGCCGGAGCGAACCGCATCGCATGGAATCTCGCCACGCGCACCGACACCGACCGCAACACCGCGCTCGACGTCTGGCGTCACGTACTGCAATCGGCGGGCGCGGACACGGCATATCGGCAGGCGCTGCACGCGTACCTCGAACTCGTGCCCGACGACACCGAGTTCAAGGATCGCGCCGATCTGCTCGACGCGCGCATCGAAGCGCAGCGCAAGCTCGAACGCGATCCCGATTACATCGCCCGGCAGCGCGGTCTGGCGGCGCTCGCTCGCGGCGACCTGAACGCAGCCGCGCCGTTGCTCGCGCGCGCGGCGGCCGCCCGTCCGGACGATGCGGAAGCCGTCGGCGGATTCGGTTTGCTGCGCATGCGCGAAGGCAATCGCGACGAAGCGCGCGCGCTGTTCGAACGCGCGGCGTCGCTCGCGCCGGACAACCGTGCGAAGTGGCTGGGCCTCGCGCGCACGGCGCGCTTCTGGGGCACGCTCGCGCACGGCCGTGACGCCGCGAACGCAGGCAAGCCGAAGGACGCCGAACGCTACGCGCGCGAGGCGCTCGCCATCGAGCCGGATAGCGCCGATGCCAAGCTGCTTCTCGCCGATGCGCTGCTCGCACAAGGCGACTGGCGCGCCGCCGAACCGATGCTGCGCGCGCAGCTTGCGGGCCGCGAGCCGAGCCTGTCGGCGCTGAAGAGCACGCGTGCGCTGCTCGAGTCGACCGGACGCGCCGATGAAGTCGAGCCGCTCATCGCCGCGCTGCAAAGCCGTTTCACCGCCGCCGACGATCGCCAAAGCCTGATCGCGATGCGCGCCGATATGGTCGCGAACGAGGCGCAGCAACTCGCCGCGCGCGGCCAGAACGGGCCGGCGGCGCAGAAATACGAGGCGTCGTTGCGCATCGAGCCGGATCAGCCGTGGACGCGCTTCGCGCTTGCGCGGCTGTATCGGGATATCGGTTTGCCGCAGCTCGGCCGCGCCGTGATGGACGACGGCCTCGCGCGCTCGCCGAACGCCGCGCCGATGGCTTACGCCGCCGCGCTGTATCGCAATTCGATGGACGATTTGGCGGGCGCGCGCGCCGCGCTCGATGCCGTGCCGCAAGCCGATCGCACCGACGCCATGCGCGCGCTCGCCCGCAATCTCGACGCGCAACAGTCGCTCGCCGATGCCCGCGCCGCCTTCGCGCGCAACGACGCCGACGCTGCCGCCGCCGCGCTCGATCGCGCGCAAGCGCTGGCCGCGGACGATCCCAACCTGCTCGCGTCGATCGGTGCGCTGTATATCGATCGAGGCGACGCGGAGCGCGGCCTCGCGCTGCTGCGCGACTGGATGGCCGCGCATCCCGAAGAAACCGATGCTGACGTGCGCCTGCGCTACGGCGATCTGCTCGGCGGCGCGCGTCGCGAAGATGCGCTGTCGCAGACGCTCGCGCAAGTGCGCGCGGAGCCGAAGCTCACGCCGCGTCAGCAAGAGCGTCTGGAGGATCAGGCGTTGCGCAGCGTGCTGCGTCAGACCGACGATGCCATCGACGCCGCCGATTACGCGCGTGCGCGCCGTCTGCTCGATACCGTGAGCGACGCAGGCAAGCGCGACAAGCGCTACGCGTTCGAGCTCGCCGATCTCGCGCGCGCGCAGGGCGATTACGACAGCGCACGCGCCGCGCTCGCGCCGATGCTCGCGGCATCGCCCGACGATCCCGAAACGCAGCTCATGCTCGCGCGCGTGCTCGACGACAGCGGCGGCATCGGCGCGCGCAAGGAAGCGCTCGCGATCGTCCGCCGCGTCGCGGATGCCGCGCCGCCCGACGACATCGACACGCGCCTCTCTGCCGCGCGCCGTTTCGCCGCGCTGCGCCGTCCGCTCGATGCGCAGGCGCTGACGCAGCCGCTACGCGTCGCCTATCCCGAACGCGCGGACGTCACCGTGCAGGCGGGACGCGTCGCGGAGGACCTCGGCGAGTACGAGCAGGCGGCGTCGCTGTATCGGCTGTCGATGGAGCAGGAACGCGCGTCGGGCATCGCGCCGGCGTTCAGCGTGCCGGCCGGCTCGGCACGCGCGACCCCCGCAACGTCCGCCACGCCCGCGCGATCCGCACTCGACGATCTCGATCAGCGCCGCAATCCCGAAGTCGAAACGGCGTGGATACCGGCGTACAAGTCCGGCGATGCGGGCGTGTCGCAGTATCACGCGCAGCAGGTGCCGCTGTACGTGCAGATTCCGTATCGCTACGACGGGCATTTCTTCGTGCACGCGGACGCCGTGCATCTCGACGCGGGCACGCTCGACGTGAGCGGACTCACCGATCAGGCCGGCGCTTCGGCGCCGAGCCTTCCGTACACCATTCAGACCTTCGGCACGAACGCGGGTTTCTACGACGGCACGGCGGCGTCGGCGAACGCGCTGCGCCAATATCTGACGAACTCGCCCGTCACGACCGGCGATCTGCATCAGCACGCGAACGGTCTCGGCGGCGGCTTCGGCTATCTGTCCGATGCGTGGCGCGTCGATCTCGGCTCGACGCCGATCGGCTTTCCGGTGCATTACCTCGTCGGCGGCGCGCGCTACAAGTTCGATGCAGGTCCGGCGAGCCTGTCGATAGCGGCGTCGCGGCGTGCGGTCACGAGCAGCGAGCTGTCCTACGCCGGTCTCACCGATCCGCTCACGCACGTCGTCTGGGGCGGCGTGCGGCGCGACGGCATCGACCTGCATGTGAGCGTCGATGTCGGCAGGACGAACGTATTCGCCGATATCGGCGTGGCCGAGCTGAGCGGGCGCAACGTCGCGAGCAATCAGGAATTCACGCTGCGCACGGGCTTCACCGTGCCGGTGTATCGGCGCGCGACGATGCGCGTGCAGACCGGCCTCGTCGGCAATGCCTGGCATTACACCGACAACCTGCGCTACTACACGTTCGGGCAGGGCGGCTATTACAGCCCGCAGCGCTATCTGTCGCTCGGCGTGCCGATCGAATGGATGGGCAAGCGTAACGGCTTCACCTGGGACATCGCGGCGACGGCGGGCGTCTCGAATTCGTACGAGAAGAGCTCGCCGTATTTCCCGAACGGCCTGCCGGCGGTAGCGGGACTCTCGCCGGTCGATACGGGCAGCCTGATTTATCCCGGCGGCTCGACGCGTGGCGTGAGCTTTTCGTACGGACTCGGGGCGACGGTCGAATATCGGCTGAATCCGCAACTGGCGCTGGGCGCGCGCGTGTCCATCGACCATTCGCACGACTATGCGCCGAGCGCCGGGATGATCTACGCGCGCTTCGCGTTCTCGCCGCGCAAGGACGATTACCGCATCAGCCCGCAGCCGGTGCGGCTCTATTCGAGTTATTGAGGAACGGATTGCCGTGAACGACGAATCGAACCGATCCAGTGGCGCAACGAGCCTCATCGCCGCGTTTGCGCGCTTCGTGCGCGCGCGCGTCGCGGGCCGCGATGCCGCGCCGGGCCGCATCGGCGTCGATGCGCTTCCCGACGATCTCGCCGTGCTCGCGCCGGGCGCGCTCTACGCGGTGCACGTCGCGCCGCGTTCGCCCGAATGCGATGCGCTCATCTGGGCCACGGCGCGGGCCGCGAACACGCGCCATGTGAGCGTCGTGCTCGCGCGCGAGCGTGCGGAAGCGGCGGCGCGTGCGCGCGAACTGGGCTTTTCGGGCGCGGCGGCGCAAGGCTGGCCGCGCCGACTGAACGTGCTCGCGATGCCGAACGAAGCCGCATCCGCCGATGCCGATTCTGAACCGCCCGCTCTCGCGCTCGCGCGCCTTTACGGCGGCCTGCGCGCGCTCAAGCGCTTTGGCTTTCGCGCGAACGCGCTGTATATCGTCGAAGGCGCGGAGCGCTGGTTCTCGTGGCGCGATCCGGCGGCGCTCGCGCGCGAAGGACGGCTGTTGTCGAGCTGGTGCGAGACGCGCGGCATCACGATGATCCTGCTGCTCGGCGACGCCGCCAGCGATGACGATTTGGGCATCGACGAAACTCAGGCTTCGGCAAGCCGCAGCGAACTGAACGGCGCGTGCGCGGGCGTTGCGCGCGTGCGGCGCTCGCACGGCGAACTGCTGTGGCAAGTCGATTTCTGGCGCGCGGGCCGCGCGCTCGCCACCGGCGACGTGCACGCGTTGCGCTTCAACGAAGCCGGCCGTCTGAGCATCGCCGCGCCCGAGCGCGCGGGCGATGCGCGCCGCGATGCGCGTCTCGCGCCGGACGAAGCGCGCGTCGTCGTGAGCCGCGCGGTCGTCGGCGACGAGGCTTGGGTGCCGCGCGACTGGGAAGTGCTCGCGGACCGCGATGCGGTCGTCGCCGCCTGCGATGGCGCGCGCGGCGCGACCGTCGTGCTCGCGCATCGCAACGGCGCGCAGCTCGAAGCGCTGTGCGCCGCCGTGCACACGCTGCGCCGCCGCTGCGGACGCGCGCTCAAAATCGCCGTGGTCGAACGCGGCGAAGTGCTGCGTCATCAATATGAATTGCTGATGCTGAGCCTCGGCGCGAATCTCGTCGTCGGGCGCGACGTGCCGTTCTCGCGGCTCGAATCGCTGTTGCAGTCGCTGCAAGGCCAGCTCTACACGCGTCCGCTTTTGTCCGATTACCGCACGGCGCTCGCCGCGTCGCTCGCCGATGCCGCGCTCGGCTATCAGAACGTGGCGGCGTTCTGCGCGCAGACGCAAGGCGCGCTCGCACGCGGCGCGGTGCTGCGTCTGCCGCATGTGCTCGTGAAGCTGACGCTGCCGCCTGCGCTCGCTCACGTCGATGCGCTCGCGTGGTGCCGTCCGCGCCGCGCGGGCGATGTCTTCACGGCGGACGCGTCGCATCTGTACGTGTTCCTGTTCGGCTGCCGTCTCGCCGATGCCGACGCCGCGCTCGCGCGCATCTTCACCGTGCCGGTGGAGCGCGTGGCGAAGGACGTCACGTATCTGTCGGACGACGGCATCGGCGCGCAATTGCAGGCGCTCGAAGCGGAGAACCGGCGCGCGCCGTCGGCGGATTACAGCGATCTGTTCGCCGCGACCGCGCCCGTCATCGCGATGGAAGACAAGGCGGATGCGGCTACGGAAAGCGAATCCGTGCGCCGCTCGCGCGCCGAACTCGACGCGCTCGACGCCGTGCTGAACCAAGAAGCGCGCAGGAACGCGACCGACGAAGGTCCGTTGCATCCGCCCGCGCGCCGCGCCGTCCGTGCGCATATGCCGCTCGCCGAACCGGGAAACTGAAACGATGGACACCTTGCTCATTTCGATGCTGATCGGCGTGCTGGCCGGCGTGCCCGCGTGGATCGTCTGGCAGCGCGCGGGCGCGCGGCGCGGTCTCGTAGCCGCGCGTGGTTTCGATCCGCGCGACGCGGTGCCGTGCCGCATCGAGCCGGTCGTGCTCAACGCGCGTCTCGTCCCCGATGTCGATGCCGCGCCGAAGGACGCCTCCCGCCCATGAAAACCATCGCGCTCATTTCGACGGCGGGCGGCGCGGGCCGCACGACGCTCGCCGCATCGCTCGCGACGCTGCTCGCCCGGCGCGGCCGCGCCGTGGTCGCGCTCGACTTCGATCCGCAGAACATGCTCGGCGCGTATCTCGGGCTGGACGCGTTCGCGGCGGAAGGCATCGGCGGCGCGCTCGCCGATCCGTCGCGCAAGTGGCACGAATCGACCTGGCGCAACGAGGACGGCGTGCTGTTCGTGCCGCACGGCGGTCTCACGCCCGCGCGATCCGCCGCGTGCGAAGCGCGTCTTTGCGAGCATCCGCGATGGCTCGAACGCACGATCGGCGAGATCGGCTTGCCGGAGACCGGCGTCGTGCTGATCGATACGCCGCGCTATCCGTGCTCGCATGCGGATCACGCCGCGCGCGCCGCCGATCTCGTGCTCGCCGTGTGCCCGCCTGAGCCGGCTGCGTGCGCGACGCTCGTCGCGCGTTTGCCCGCGCTGCGGGAATCGTGCGCGGATGTGCGTCTCGTCGTGAATCGCCTGAATCCCGCCCGCGCGATGCAGCGCGACGCGCTCGCGATGCTGCGCGCCGCGACCGGGAACATGCCGCTCGCGCAACGCATTCATCTGGAAGCGTCGATGCCCGAGGCGTTTTCGCGCGGCGCGTGGATTGTCGACGAAGCGCCGCATCTGCAGGCGTCGCACGATCTGCACGGTCTCGCGCAGCACGTCGATGCGTGGCTGCCCGCGCTCACCGCGAGCGAGACGGCATGAAGCGCGAACCAGGCTCCCGCTCGAACCGCGCGATCGGCTGGATCGCGCGCGGGCTCGGCGTGCCCGACACGCGCTCGGCGTTCGACTGGTGCGTGCGTCTCTTCTTCAAGCCGCCGCGCGCGGGCAAGCGCGACATCGCGCGGGACATGCTGCGCGCGTTCGTGCTCGCGTGGGCGCGCGAGTGGGGCGTCATCGACGTGCGCAATCCTTGGGCGTGGCTGCTGCGCGCGTTCGTGCGCCCGCCGCGCGAAAACGCGAAGCCGCTCGCCGCGTATGCGCGGGCCGCGCTCGGCCTGATCGAACGCGCGCTCACGCCGCTCGCTCTCGCGCTGATGTGGATGAAGCGCCGCATCGATGCCGCCATCGACGGACTGCCGTGGGCGCGCTTCGGCGCGCGGCTCGAGGGCGGCGCGAATGTCATCGGCAAGAAGCGCTGGATGCTGCCCGCGCTCGTCGTGATCGGCGGATTGCTGTGGGCGGTCGTCGGCACGTCGCCGCTCGCGTCGGGAAGCCAGTTCGTGTTCTTCGTCGTGCTGATGATCGCGGCGCTCGTCATCCGCCGCATTCCGGGGCGCATGCCGGTGCTGATTCTCGCGTCGCTCGCGCTGCTCGTCACCGCGCGCTACGTCTGGTGGCGCACGACCGAGACGCTCGACTTCCGCACGCCCGGCGAGGCGATCGTCGGCTACGCGCTCTTCGGCGCGGAAGCCTATACGTGGATGATCCTGCTGTTCGGCTTCGTGCAGACCGCGTGGCCGCTCGAACGCGCCGTGTCGAAGCTGCCCGACGATCCCGCCGACTGGCCGAGCGTCGATGTCTTCATTCCGACCTACAACGAGCCGCTGTCGGTCGTGAAGCCGACGCTTTTCGCCGCGCAAGGCATCGACTGGCCGCGCGACAAGCTCAATATCTGGCTGCTCGACGACGGCCATCGTCCGGAGTTCGAGGCGCTCGCGCGGGCGGCGGGCATCGGCTACATCACGCGCGACGACAATCAGCACGCGAAGGCGGGCAACATCAATCGCGCGCTCGCGAAGACGCACGGCGAATACATCGCCATTTTCGATTGCGATCACGTCCCCACGCGCTCCTTCCTGCAAGCGACGATGGGCACCTTCTTCGCCGATCCGAAATGCGCGCTCGTGCAGACGCCGCATCACTTCTTCTCGCCCGATCCGTTCGAGCGCAATCTCGACACGTTCCGCCGCGTGCCGAACGAAGGCAATCTGTTTTACGGGCTCGTGCAGGCGGGCAACGATCTCTGGAACGCGACGTTCTTCTGCGGCTCGTGCGCGGTCATCAAGCGCGCGCCGCTGGAAGAGGTCGGCGGCATCGCGGTCGAAACCGTGACCGAAGACGCGCACACGGCGCTCAAGCTGCATCGGCGCGGCTATACGACGGCGTATCTGCCGACGGTGCAGGCCGCCGGTCTCGCCACCGAAAGCCTCGCGAGCCACATCAAGCAGCGCACGCGCTGGGCGCGCGGCATGGCGCAGATTTTCCGCATCGACAATCCGTTTTTCGGGCGCGGGCTGAACTTCTTTCAGCGCCTGTGCTACGGCAACGCGATGCTGCACTTCTTCTACGGCATTCCGCGCCTCGTGTTCCTCACCATGCCGATGTGGTACCTCTTCTTCCAGATGTACTTCATCAACGCGGCGGCGACGACCATCGCGGGTTTCGTGCTGCCGTACATCGTCATCGCGAACATCGCGAACTCGCGGATGCAGGGCAAGTTCCGGCATTCGTTCTGGGCCGAAGTCTATGAGTCGGTGCTCGCGTGGTATATCGCGCTGCCGACGACCATCGCGTTCTTCAGCCCGAAGCATGGCAAGTTCAACGTGACGGACAAGGGCGGGCGCATCGACGAGACGTATATCGACTGGGCGATGAGCAAGCCGTATCTCGTGCTGCTCGGCCTGAACGCGCTCGCGATGTCCGTCGGCATCGTGAAGCTGATCGCCGGCGCGGGCGACGAAGACGCGACCATCCTGATGAACGTGTTCTGGACGCTCTACAACCTCGTGATGCTCGGCGCGGCGGTGAGCGTCGCGCGCGAGGCGAAGCAGGTGCGCGTCACGCATCGCATCGCGATGAACATGCCCGCGACGCTCGTGCTCAACGACGGCAGCAGCATCGCGTGCAGCACGAGCGATTACTCGACAGGCGGGCTCGGGCTCGTCGTCGGCGAAGGATTGCTGTCGCTCGAAGCCGGCGACACGCTCGGCGTCGTCGTGAGCCGCGGCGAGCGGCAGTTTCACTTTCCGGTGCGCGTGACGCGCCTTTCCGGCACGCATCTGGGCGTGCGCTTCGATTCGCTCACGCTCGAAGACGAGCGCCGTCTCGTGCAATGCACGTTCGGCCGCGCGGATGCGTGGATCGAATGGGACGAGCGCACCGAAGACGACGCGCCGCTCAAGGGCCTGAAGGAAGTGCTGCTGATGGGCTTCGAAGGCTATGCGCGGCTGTTCGGCGGAGCGCGCCGCGCGCTGCTCGACAAGCTCGCGCTCGATGGCCGCCGCTACTGACAAGAAGAACGAAGATGACCTTCTGGAACCTGTATTTCATCATCAAGATCGCGCTCTTTTCGACGGGGCATCTGAAGCCGATATGGCTCGCGAACATCGCGTTCGCGGTGGCGCTCGCCGCGAGCTCGCCGCTGCGCTCGCGCATCTGGCGGGCGGTGCGGTTCGTCGCCGGGCTCGGCATCGGTTTGCCGCTGATGTATCGCGAGGCGAACGTGCCGCCGTTCGGCCGCATCGTCGAGGAATTCGGCAATCTCGCGACCTTCAGCTTCGGCTACTGGCTCGAGTTGCTGCCGCGCTTTCTTCCGCCGATGCTGCTCGCCGTCGCGCTCGGTCTGCTCGTCGCGTATCTCGTCGTCAATCGCTGGCTGCGCGTCGCGACCTTCGTGATGATCGCGCTCGTCGCGCTGCCGGTGTGGCAGGGCGCGAATGCGGTGCTCGCGCGCATCGAGGCGAAGCCGCAGGGCAATGCCGTTGCCGCAACTAACCGTCAATCCGCGGACCCCCTGGATTACAACGCGACGCTCGCGGCATTCAGAGCGAAGGAGTCGCAGCGACAGGTGAGCTTCGGTCATCTGTCGAGCGATCCGAAAGAGCAGTTCGACGTGATCGTGCTGCACATCTGCTCGCTGTCGTGGGACGACCTCGATGTATCGAAGCAGCGCAATCATCCGTTCCTGTCGCACTTCGACTATCTGTTCACGAACTTCAGCACGGCGGCGAGCTACAGCGGCCCGGCGGCGATTCGCGTGCTGCGCGCGTCGTGCGGACAGGAAGCGCACGCCGATCTGTACAAGGACGCGCCCGCGCAGTGTCATCTGATGGCCGATCTTGCGCAGGCCGGCTACACGCCGCAGGTCACGTTCAATCACGACGGCCACTTCGACAACTTCACGCAGCTCGTGAAGGAGAACATCGGCGTGCCGAACGTGCCTTTCGTGCCGAACACGGCCGCGCCCGTCGCGATGCACGCGTTCGACGGCTCGCCGATCATGGACGATTACGGCACGCTCGCGAACTGGTACGCAGAGCGCGCGCGGGAGCCGGGACCGGTCGCGCTGTACTACAACACGATCAGCCTGCACGACGGCAACCGCCTGCCGAACAACAAGATGACGAGCCTCGAGTCGTATCCGCTGCGCGTGGCGAAGCTGATGAGCGATTTCGACAAGTTCGCCGATCTGATCCAGCAATCGGGGCGGCGCGCGGTGATCGTGTTCGTGCCCGAGCACGGCGCGGCGCTGCGCGGCGACGCCAATCAGGTCGCGGGCCTGCGCGAGATTCCGACGCCGAGCGTGATCCACGGGCCGGTGGGCGTGCGGCTCGTCGGCTTCACGGGCAATCACGGCGCGACGACCGTCATCGATCAGCCGACCGGGCATCTCGCCATCGCGCAATTGCTGTCGAACCTCGTGTCGAACAGTCCGTTCAAGGCGGGCGTCACGCTGTCGCAATACGCGGCCAATCTGCCGCAGACGCCGATGATCGGCGAGAACGAAGGCACCGTCACGATGAAGACCGCGACGGGCTATGTCGTGAAGACGCCGGACGGCGTATGGGTGGATCAGAAATGAACACGCTGAACAAGGAAGCGCGCGACCGGCATGATGTCGTCGCGCTTGCGGAGCGCGTCGCCGGTCTCGACGCCGCGCGCTATTTCGATGCCGAAGCCGACGAGGAATTGCGCGCGGCGGTGACGCGCTGGCCGGTGCTCGCGCGGCTGATGGCGCTCGCGCCCGTCAGCGCCGACGACGATCAGCGCGCGATGAGCGGTTGCGCGACGGCGCCGTCATCGGCGTGATCGCGCGGGCGTCGATGGGCCGGAATCGCTCGTGTCGTACAGACGTTCCGGAATGAACAACGTGCCGATGCCGCTCGGAATGAACACCGCGCCGACGAGCAGAAAGCTCACGCCGAACGAGAACTGCGTCGCGATATGGCCGAGCGCGACAGGCGACGGCCCTCGCAGCACGAATGAAGCGCGTTCGGACTATTTCGCCGCCGTCTCCTGCACTTGCGCATCCTTGCGCCAGCCGCCGCCCAGCGCCGTGTAGAGCGTCACCATGTTGGTCTGTTGCGCGGCGCGGTCGGTCACGAGCTGGGTTTGCGCGCTGAACAGCGTGCGCTGCGCCGTGAGCAAAGTGAGGAAGCTGTCCAGGCCGCCGCGATAGCGCGCATTGGCGATGTCGTAGTACTGCTGCGCGGCATCGACATACTGAAGGTCCGCGGCGGTCTGATCGACATACGTGGCGCGCGCCGCGAGCGCGTTCGACACCTCCTTGAAGGCGGTCTGGATCGTGCCTTCGTACGCCGCGACGTAGATGTTCTTCGAGATCGTCGCGGAGTCGAGCGAGGCGCGCAGACTGCCGAACTGGAAGATCGGCACGCTGATCGACGGCTCGAACGCCCACGCGCCCGAACCCGCCTTGAAGAGCGACGACAGCCCGTTGCTCGCGACGCCGCCCGTCGCGGTCAGCGAGACGGTCGGGAAGAACGCCGCGCGCGCCGCACCGATATACGCGTTCGCCGACTTCAACGCATGTTCCGCCTCGATGATGTCGGGCCGCTCCGTCAAGAGCGTCGAAGGCAGGCCCTCGGGCACGGCGGCGAAGAGCGGTTCGTCGGGCAAGGCGCGATCGTCGGGGAAGCCGTCGGGCAACGGGCAGCCGATCACCGCGATCAGGTTGTTGCGATCCTGCTCCACCGCGCGCCGATACGCGGCGAGATTCGCCATTGCGCTCGTCAGCGATGTGCGCGCGGACTGCACGTCTTCCATCGAGCCGCTGCCGAGATTGGCCGCGCGCAGCGTCGTCTCGTAGGTGTCGCGATACGAAGCCACCGTGCGTTCCGTCACGTCGAGCAGGGCGCGATCCGCGAGCCATGTCAGATAGTCGGCCGCCGTGGTCGAGATGAGGCTGATCTGCGTGCTGCGGCGCGCCGCGTCCGTCGACAGATACTGCTCCAGCGCCTGATCCTTCAGGCTGCGGATGCGGCCGAAGAAGTCGATTTCCCACGCGCTCGTGCCGAGTTCGAGGCTGGTGGATTTCGTCGTCACGCCCGACTGGTGCGACGCGCTATGCGTGCCCGTCGCCGTGATCGACGGCCCCAGTTCGGCGCGCACGATCCGATACTCCGCCTCGTATTGCGCGACCTTCAGCGCGGCTTGCCGCAAGTCGCGGTTGTTCGTCAGCGCAAGCTCGATCAACTGACGCAGATACGGATCCCGCACGAACGAGCGCCAGTCGGACAGCAGGTCGGCAGCCGATGCCTGTTGTTGCGCGCTCGTCGATTCGTACTGCGGATAGGACGCGGGCATCGGTGCGGCGGGCCGCTCGTAGTGAGGCTCGAGCGTGCACGCGCCGAGCGCGAAAACCGTCAGCGTCGCCGCGACGATGCGGCAGACAGCGAAGCGCTTATTCATGAGCGGCTCCTTCCTTCTTCCTGTTTCCGAAGCCCCGAATCAGCACGAAAAATACTGGCACGAAGACGATGGCGAGCAGCGTCGCGGCAATCACGCCGCCAAGCACGCCGTTGCCGAGACTCTCGCGGCTCGATGCGCCCGCGCCGCTCGCGAACGCCATCGGCAGCACGCCGAAGCCGAAGGCGAGCGAGGTCATCACGATGGGCCGCAAGCGCAGATGCGCCGCTTCGATCGCCGCCTGACGCACGCTGTGACCGCGCTCGTGCAGGGACTTCGCGTACTCGACGATCAGGATCGCGTTCTTGGTCGCGAGTCCGATGGTCGTCAGCAAGCCGACCTTGAAATAGATGTCGTCGGTGAAGCCGCGCAGATGCGCCGCGACCAGTGCCCCGACGATGCCGAGCGGCACGACGAGGATCACCGAGAACGGCACGGACCAGCTTTCGTACAGACCCGCGAGACAGAGGAACACGACGATCAGCGAAAGCGCATAGAGATACGTCGCCTGCGAGCCCGCGAGCTTCTCCTGATACGACTGGCCGGTCCACTCCATCGCAATGCCTTGCGGCAACTGCGCGACGAGCGCTTCGATCGCGTTCATCGTGTCGCCGCTGCTGACGCCTTGCGGGCTTTGCGCGGTCATCTCCATCGAAAGGCTGCGGTTGTAGCGTTCGACTTGCGGAGAACCGGTCGTCCAGTGGCCCGAGGCGAACGACGAGAACGGCACCATCTTGCCGTCGTAGCTGGTCGTGCTCGTCGTCGTATTGCTCGATGTCACGAACCATTTGCCGATATCGGCGGGCATCATGCGATATTGCGGCAGCGCCTGAACATAGACTTTCTGGATGCGCCCCGTGTCCACGTAATTGTTCACGTAGGTCGAGCCAAACGCGGTCTGCAGCGTGTCGTTGATATTGGATGCGCTGACGCCGAGCGCCGACGCCTTCAGGTAATCGATATCCACGGCGTACTGCGGCACGTCGGCCATGCCGGCGGGACGCATACCGGTGATCTTCGGATCCTTCGCGGCAAGAGCCAAGAGCTTGTTTCTCGCGGCGACAAGCTGATCGTGACCCAGACCGGCCATGTCCTTCAGTTCGAAATCGACACCGCTGTAACTGCCGAGACCTTGCACGGCGGGCGGATTCATCACGAAGACCTGTCCGGCGCGCAAGCTGCGAAAGTGCGCGTTCGCGGCGCCGACGATCTCCGCCGCGGACTGGCCTTTGCCCTTGCGATCCTTCCAGTCCTTGAGCTTGACCATCGCCATCGCCATGTTCTGTCCGCTGCCCGACACGCTGAAGCCATCGAGCATGACGACGTTCTCCACTTCGGGAAGCGCCGTGAAATACGACTCGACCTGCTTCTCCACGACGTTCGCCTGCACGCTCGAGCTGCCCGCGGGCAGATTGACGATGGTCATCAGCGTGCCCTGATCCTCATCCGGCAGGAACGACGATGGAAGCTGCCAGTACAGCAGCGCGGCCACGCCGCAGATCGCGGCATACGCGGCCATCCAGCGCAGCGGGCGCGCAACGAGGCGCGTCACTACACGCTCGTAACGGCGCGTGCCGCCTTCGAATGTGCGCTCGAACCACGCGAAGAAGCCGCGCCGCTGATGTTGCGGATCGACCGGGCGCAGCAGCGTCGCGCACAGCGCGGGCGTGAGCGTCAGCGCGAGCAGCACGGAGAGCACCATCGCCGATGTGATCGTGAGCGAGAACTGACGATAGATCTCGCCCGTCGAGCCCGACATGAACGCCATCGGAATGAACACGGCCGTCAGCACGGCGGTGACGCCGATCAATGCGCCGCCGATCTCGCCCATCGCCTTGATGGTCGCATCGAGCGGCGACAGGCCTTCGTTCAGCAACCGCTCGACGTTCTCGACCACGACGATCGCGTCATCGACCAGAAGACCGATGGCCAGCACCAGCGCGAACAGCGACAGCACGTTGATGGTGAAGCCGACCGCGGCGATCAGCGCGAACGTGCCGAGCAGCGCGACCGGCACGACGATGGTCGGAATGAGCGTCGCGCGCAGGTTGCCGAGGAACAGGTACATCACGAGGAACACGAGCACGACGGCTTCGAAGAGTGTCGTGATGACCTCGGAGATGGACGCGGATACGAAAGGCGTCGTGTCGTGCGGAACGCTCAGTTGCACGCCGCCCGGCATCTGCTTCTGCAACACCGCGAGTTGCGCGCGCACGGCCTTCGCGACCGACAGCGCGTTCGCGCCGCTTGCGAGCATGATGCCCATCGCGGCGGCGGGCTTGCCGTTCAGACGCGACGTCATGTCGTAGGAGTCGCCGCCGACTTCGACCGTGCCGACATCCTTCAGATACACGCGCGAGCCGTCCTGATTGACGCGCAGGAGAATGTTGGCGAACTCGTCCGAAGTCTTGAGAAAGCCGCGCGTCACGATGGTCGCGTTGATGGCTTGCGTCTTCGTCTGCGGTGCGCCGCCGATCTGCCCGACGGAAAGCTGCGCGTTCTGACTGTCGATGGCGGTCGTGACATCGCTCGGCATCAGGCCGACGCTGCGCAGCTTGACGGGATCGAGCCACACGCGCATCGAGTGCTGCGCGCTGAAGAGCGTCACTTGCCCGACGCCGCTGATTTGCGTGAGCGGATCCTGCACCCGCGTCGCGAGCAGATTGCCGAGATCGACGGTGTTCATGCGGCCGTCCGTGGACGTGACCGATACGACCATCAGGATGTTGCCCGCGGTCTTGCTGACCTGAATGCCCTGTTGCTGAACGGCGCTCGGCAGCGATGCGTTCGCTTCCTGCACCTTGTTCTGCACCTGCATCGCGGCGACGTCCGCGTTGGTGCCCGACTTGAACGTCAGCGTGATGGTCGCCGTGCCCGCCGAACTGCTCGTCGACGACATGTACATCAGATTGTCGATGCCCGTCATGTCCTGCTCGATCACCTGCGTGACCGTGGTGGCGAGCGTATCGGCGGATGCGCCCGGATAGGTCGCGGTGATGCGGATCGACGGCGGCGCGACGTTCGGATATTGCTCGACGGACAGCGTGCGGAGCGAGAGCGCGCCGATCAGCATCACGACGATGGCGATGACCCATGCGAGCACGGGCCGGTGAATGAAGAAACGGGAGAGCATCGTGCGTCAGTCTCCCTTGGCGAGCTGCGCTTGCGCATCGCGTTCGACGGGCGAGACCTTCATGCCCGCGCTCACCACCTGCAGATTGTCGGTGGCGATGCGCTCGCCCGCGCGCAGGCCGCGCGTCACGATCCAGTCGTTGCCGTGCGCCGTATCGGCGGTGACGGTGCGGCTTTCGACGACGTTCTGCGCGTTCACGACGAGCACGGTCGAGGTGCCGCCCGCGCCGCGATTCACGAGCGTTTGCGGCACGAGAATCGCGTCCTGCTCGCCTTCGTCGAGTTGCGCCTGCACGAACATGCCCGGCAGAAGCTGATGCTCCGGGTTCGGAATCGATGCCCGCAGCGTGATCGAGCCGGTGGTCTGATCGACGGTGACATCGGAGAAGAGCAGCGTGCCGGTATGCGCGTAGGTCGCGCCGTCTTCGGTCTGCACCGTGACCTTGCTCGTGCCGGGCTTCAGCGCGCCGGACGCGATGGCCTTCGAGAGCCGCAGCGCTTCGGTGCTGGAACGCGTGACGTCGAGGTAGAGCGTGTCCATCGACTGGATGGTCGTGAGCGCCGTCGATTGTCCCGACGTGACGAGCGCGCCGACCGTCACCGCCGACTTGCCGATCTTGCCGCTGATCGGCGCGACGATGCGCGTGCGCGCCAGATTCACGCGCGCGGTTTCGAGCGAGCCGCGATCCGTGACGATATCGGCGCGTGCCTCGTCGGCGGCGGCGGCGTAGTTCTCCACGTCCTGCGCGCTCACGCTCTTGATCTTGAAGAGTTCCTGATAGCGCTTCGCCGTGACGTCGGCGGCCTTCGACGTGGCAATCGCCTTTTGCAGCGTGCCGAGCGCGGTGTCGTACGCGGCCTGGTAGCTCGCGGCATCGAGTTGATAAAGCGGCTGGCCGGCCCTGACCGTCGAGCCTTCGACGAAAAGCCGCTTGGTCACGATGCCATCGACTTGCGGGCGCACGTCGGCGACTTCGACCGACGAGAGGCGTCCGGACAGATCGTCCACGATGTCGATGCGCTGCGCCTTCAGCGTCATCACGCTGACTTCGGGCGCATTCGCCGCGGGTGGCGCGCCGGCGGCGGCGGATTTCTCGCCGCACGCGGACAGCGCGAAGGCGGCGGCCGCGACGAGCGCGAGCATTCGCGCGAGCGGGGCATGGGCAAACGGCGGGGCAAAAGCGTATTCGTTGTCTGGCATGTCGGAAGTGGAAGGGCTGGCGTCGCGCGGGAGTTCATCGCTTGATCGGGGAATGCGATTCCCGCCGCCGTGCATCGGACGAGCCGAAGGGCGGTTCACAACGTGACGAGAGGATGTCGCGACGCGGATTGCAGGCGTCGATCAGGAGAGACAGCGCGAAGTATTGCCGAGGGCCCAACGATAATCGCAGCGCGCGCCGAAATCAACTAAGTCTTTGATTTATATCGACATTCACATAATGTGTCTGAATTGACACGATTCGGCGAAGCGCTCGCGACGGAGAATCTAGCGCATTCGCGTGACATTGGGAATCGGCGCAAACGCCGTCAGGCGATGCTCGGCGCGAGCGCCGATTGCATCAGCGATATTTCGGCCAGTTCCGGTCGCATCGGGCATCCCAGCCAGAAGCCCTGTACTTCGTCGCAGCCGTTGTCGATCAGATAATCGAGCTGATCCGCCGTTTCCACGCCTTCCGCGACGACGCGTATGTCCAGCGCCTGACCCATGGCGATGACCGCCTTCACGATGACTTCGTCGGCGCGCGAGCAACCGATGCCGCGCACGAACGACATATCGAGCTTGACCCGATCGACCATGAAACTGCGCACGTAGCCCAGGCTCGAAAAGCCCGTGCCGAAATCGTCGATGGCGATCGACACGTCGAGCCTGCGCAGCGCTTGCAGCGAAGGCAGCGCGCCGGGCGCCATGAGCGTGCTTTCGGTGATCTCCAGTTCGATATTGCGCGGATCGACACGCGAGCGTTCGAGCACGCGCGCGACCATCGCCGGGACGTCGCTGCGTTCGAACTGCACGGGCGAGACATTCACCGCCACCACGACGAACGGCGACAGCCTCGCCCATTCGCCGGCCTGCCGGCACGCCTGCTCCAGCACCCATTCGCCGATCTGCACGATGAGCCCCGTGCTCTCCGCGAGCGGGATGAACTGCGCGGGATTCACGAGGCCGAACTCCTTGCTCTGCCATCGGAGCAGCGCTTCGAAGCCTTCGACCCGCCGCGTGCGCAGGCAGATCTTCGGCTGATACAGCACGAACAGTTCGTTCTTCGCGATGGCGAGTCCCAGCGCCTTGACCATGGCGCTGCGCGCCGTCTCCGCCGCCGCGATCTCCGGATCGAAAACCTGTATCGAACTGGCGTGAAGCGACTTCGAGCGATACATCGCCGCATCGGCGGCGCGCAGCAGCGTCTCGGCGTCGCTGCCGTGATCGGGAAAGAACGCGACGCCCATGCTCGCGACGGAGACGACGGTGGCATCGGCGGCTTTCATCGGCTGCGCGAGAAGCGTCGCGATCTGCCGGGCATGGGCGAGGCATTCGTCCTGGCTCCGGCCCGGCAGCAGCACGACGAACTCGTCGCCTGCGTAACGCGCGACGAAACCGGGCGGCGTGACGCTCGATTCGAGCCGTCGCGAGACTTCGCGAAGCACATCGTCGCCGGCCGCATGACCGAGGCTGTCGTTGACGTCCTTGAAGTTGTCCAGATCGAGGAAGATGAATCCGAGCCGGTCGCCGTTGCGCCGCGCGATCCGCACGGCGTGGTCGAACAGTTCGCCGAGCGCGAGCCGGTTCGGCAGACCGGTCAGCGGATCTTCGAGCGCCTGGCGCTTCAACTGCTCCTGATGGCGCACGCGCTCCGTCACGTCGCTCAACACCGTGATGCTGTGCGTGACGCGTCCGTGGTCGTCGAGAATCGGACCGACGTAGGTATCGCTCCAGAACGTCGAGCCGTTGCTGCGCGACATCTTCAGCAGTCGCGATGCTTCGACATTGCCGCGCATCGCGTGCGTCAGCGATCCGGTCTCGGGCATCGCGCGATCCCAGCCGAGCGCCGCCTGCGTTTGTGCGCCGAGCACATCCGCCACGCGGCGGCCCGTCAGGCGCTCGAACGCGGTGTTCGCATACGTGATGCGGTGCGAGCCGCAAGAGAGATGCGAAATGACGATGGCGTCGCGCGTCGCTTCGAGCGCGCGGCTGCGAAGGTGCAGTTGTTCCTTCGCGTTCTCGTGCGCGGTGACGTCGTGAGCGGTGATGAAACACGCCTCGTGACCGCCGAACGAAAGCAGATGAAACGACACGTCCACGAAGATGACATCGCCATCGAGCCTGCGATGACGCCGGATGCCGCCCGCGCCCGAACCGGCTCCCGACTGCACGTAGTCCGCGAGATCGAGCCGGAAGCTCGCGACTTCTTCGGCGGGGCGCAGATCGAAGATCGTCAGCGCGTTGAGGTGTTCCAGCGTCGCCCGATATTGACGTTGCGCCGCCGCGTTCGCGGTGAGAATCGCGCCGTTCCCGACATCGAAGATCAGCATCGCGACCGGATGCTGGTCGAAGTACTGGCTGAAGCGTTTCTGTGCTTCATCGGCGACGATGCGCGCCGCGTTCTTCGCGAGCGCCGAGCGATGCCGGCTCGACGCCGCGAACGCGAGCAGCAGCATGCCGGCGGCGAGACCCACGATGAGCGCGATGCGCTGCTTCAGAATCTGCGATTGCGCTTTCTCCTGCATGCTGGCGATCAGCTCCCGCTCGTCGCTGCGCAGCAGGGCGAGAATGTCCATGATCGATTTCAGCGACGCGTTGGCGAGCAGCAACCGTCCGGAGTCGACTGCGGTGCCATGCGACGCAAGCGCGACGTTCGCCGCGGCATCCTGCAGCGCTTTGGGCCATTCGCCGCTCAGGCGTCTGAGTTCCGCGAGCTTTTCGGCGGCTGCGGGCGAATCGGCGAGCAGCGCATCGAGATGGTTATAGGCGCGCGCCACCATCACCGCGCGGGCGATGGGCCACGCGCGCGATTCGAACGTGGCCGAGCCGACGCCCTTGAGGAAGTCGGTGTTGGCGGCGAGATGCAGATCGACGAGCAGTTCGAGCTCCGAGCCGACGTCGAGCGCCCGGCGCAATTCCCGCTCGCCGATGTCGCGATCGACGGTGATGGAAACGGCGGCGAGCGCGGCGAGGCACAGCCCGGACGCCGACAGCGTCGCCAGAACCAGCGTGGTCGCGAAACGCCGGCGAGACCACGAGATCAAGGTTCTGAGGCGAAGGTGAAACATGATCAATCCTGTACACGGTTTGCATGTTTTACGACCTTCGTCGAAAGCTCTTTAGCGGGTTAAGCCCTTATTGGAATGATTCTTCTGACGGTTGAGGCAATAAATACCTCTCGCCGGAACGCGTAGCGCCCGCGCTCATCGATGCATGACGTATTGCCAAAGCGCCTGGCATTCGGTATCGGCGATGCGGTAGTGGGGCATCGACTTGCGCAGCAGCACGCCCGCCGGATCGATGCCGTCCTTCACGGCGCGGCAGAAGGACGTCGCGTCATAGTGACTGAGCGGCCCGCCACGGCGGCTTGCGACGCCGAGCAGGGCGTCGTGCGTCAGCGGCGGCGCGAACGCGGGCTTCGTCGATGTGCCGACGTGGCAATTGACGCATCGCGTCGCAAAGGAAGGCAACGGGCGCTCGTCGTCGCGCAGATGCGCGGTCATCGGATGTTGTCCGTTGAAGATCGCGCAGCCCATGTCGGCGGGGTCGCATGCGGTCTGCGCGCGCGCAAGCGGCGCAATTGCCACGACCGCAACGAATGCGACGACCGCGACGAATGCGACGCGCATCGCCGCGGCCCGCGCCTCGAGGAAGCGGCGTCGGGGCATTCAACGCACGCGCAGCACGCGCGAAACGCTCGGCACGCCGTTGGCGTTCAGCGCGAACAGCATGTAATAGCCGGGGACGACGACGCCCGGATCGGACGGAATGTTCAACTGGAATTCGCCCGCCGTACCGACGCTGAACGTGAGCGGCACACGTCGTTGCTCGTTGTTCAGCGAATGCGTAACCGATGACGAGCGCATCAGCACGAATGCGCGCGTGCTCCGGCTGGCCGTCACCACGATCGTCGTGCCGAGCTGCGCATCGCTCGGAACGGAGCTGAGAGTCGGACGCGACGCGGCGGAACCGTCCGAGTTGAGCAGGTACGGCGGCGTCAGGATCTCGATGTCGGTGTGATTGGTCGAGCATGATCCGCACAGACCCCCGCCGCCGCTCAGCACGCGTCCGTCGTTCAGCAGCAGCGCGACGCTGTGATAGGTGCGCGGCACGGCCTGCTGCGCGAGCGGGGAAAACGTGTTGGTCGCGGGGTCCCAGAGTTCCGGGGTGAGGACCGCGTTGTTGTCCGAGAAAGGCTCGGCGAAGGTCTGTCCGCCGATCACGACGACCTGTCCGTTCGGCAGCACGACGCTGTTGTTGAACGCGCGCCGGTAGCTCATCGGCGGGATGGTCCGCGTCGTCGCGTTGCCGCTGCTGATGTCGATGAGCGTCGCGTTGGCCGTGGCCGGCGACTGATCGTAGCTCGGCGCGCCACCGACCGCGAGAATCTTGCCGACGTCGTACATGACCGCGTTGCCGTTCATCGCGTCGCCGTCGCTGCCACGGTTGCCGGCCGGGCTCACGTTGCCGTTGCCCGCCGTATCGAACCAGTGCATCGCCTTGCTCGGTCCCGCATGGAACACGCGTCCGTTGCCGACCGCGAACATCCACGCGTGATTGTCGGAGCGGAACACGCCTCTCGCGTCGTTCGTGACGATGTAATCGTCGAGAATCGCGCTATTGATCCGCCAGCCCGAACCCGAGGTCCACGTTTCGCCGGACTTTCCTCCGAGCCCTCCGCTCCACGAGCCGCCCATGACGAACACGTTGCCGTTGCTCAGCGTCACGCTGCCCTGATAGCCGCGCGGGATGTTCATCTGATTGCCCGCGGTCCATGTGTTGGTCGTCGGCGAATAGATGCTGGTCTGCCGCACGCTCAATCCGCCGGTCACGAAGATGCGGCCATCGGGGAGATTGGAAATGCCGGGGCAGAACATGTCGTGCGCGGTATTGGTCACGATCACTTGCGAACTCGTGCCGTTCGATGGATTGAAGATCGCCGTGTAGGTTCTCGCCGGCGGATTCGCGCTGTCGGTGAAGTCGAGCGGCGCGTCGGCCGACCAGACGAGCACGTTTCCATTGGGCAGATTGGCGGCTTGCAGCGGGACGAGCGGCAACTGATACGGCGTCGTCCACTTCGACGGCAATGCGGCTTGCTGTACCGGCAGGCCGGCCACTTGCCACGTTTGCGTCGCGCTTCCGTTGCACACTTGCTGCGATAGTTGATTGCCTTGCGACGTCGTGCTCGATGCGGTCACGCACAAGCCGCTATGTCCCGCGACGATCGCGTAGCCCGCGCCTTGCGGCGTCAACGAGAACGCCTGATTCGCGCCGCCATTGCAGGTCCACTGGATGACGGGGCCGCCCGGACTCTGGCTTTGGCCCGAGACGTCCATGCACAGGCCGCTGTTCTGATTGATGAGGTTGTAGCGCGTGCCGGTCGCTGACGGAAACCACTGCTGATTCGCGCCGCCCCAGCAGGACCACGTAATCACGGGCGCGCCCGGCGCCCTCGATTCGCCGCTCACGTCGGCGCACAGGCTGGTGCCGCTCAGCGTGATGGGCGCCGAGCTTTGCGCGCGCGCGGCGTGCGGCATGCCCGCCAATGCCAGCGGCAACGCGACGAGCAGCAAGAAGCGCATGCATCGGACGAACAGGCTTGACGCGTGGCTCGTCGAACGGATTCCAGGCATGGTTGCACCCCGTACATGAAGCGGGTTACGTACGTGCGAGCGCGCCGAGCACATCGCAGATGTCTTCGACGCGAGGAAGATCGGCGCTTCGCCAGCGCAACATCGCGTTGGCATCGAAGCAATAGACCTGGGTGGAATGGTCAGCGATGTCGCCGAGAGGCGCGTTGCTGCCCGAGAGCGCCACGCGCATCCGGTCGACATCGGCGAGTGCCGGCGTCGCTGCATTCCAGGCGGAACCCGCCTGAAAGCGCGCGAGCCACGCGCGCAATGCCGACGGCGAATCCGAAAGCGGATCGATCCCGACCGACAGCAATTGCACCGGACGACGCGCGCGGATTTGCGGTATCCGTTCCTGAACCGCGTTGAACAACGCGCCTTGCAAGGGACATATCGTGCCGCAGCCGGTATAGACGGTTTGCACTGCAGTCACGCGCTGATGCAGCAAGTCGCTGAGCAGACGCTTCTTGCCGGTCTGATCGACGAGCCATGCATCGTCGAGACGGACTGGCGGCGTGACGAGTCCGAGATCGCCATGCTGCGCGAAGGAGGGCGACGACACTGCACCCAGAGCGAGCGCGGCCATGTGGCGAAGCAGCGAGCGGCGAGCCGATGAGCGCGCGGGCGCCTGCATGCCGGATGTCATTCGGTCGGGCATCGTTTGGCGGATTTCCGAAATCGTCGTCATCGGCACGTTCCTGGTCCCGGCGAGGGCTCTCAAGGTGAGACTTGCATGTCGGACATCCGGACAGACGGCCTTGCGATTTGCATGACCATTGGCCCAAAGATTAGCAGCCCAAATCGGCAAAAAAAGTTCGAGACGCGAAATAAGTAGGTAGATATGTGCACTCCCCCACATTCGTTTTTACAGCCCCGGCAACATGTCATCAACGACGCGCACGATTTCGAAAAGTGCAATGTAAAACCTGCGCGATTGATTCACTCCGCGATTTGCGATAGCTTTCAGTCGGTAAAGAGCCTTCCCCGTTACGCCCGAACGTTCGGTGACAAGACTGCTCTGGTTCTCCGTCACCATTCCGCGAAGGCGCGCGAGTCGCGAGCAAAGCTGACGTGCTCTTTTGTAAGCCAGGTTCGTCGCTCGCCCTCCGTTTCCCGATGTTCAATAGCGGCCGGATTGCGTCCCTCGGGGCGCTCGACGGCTTCCTCGCTTCGCTGATGCGCTGGTTTGCGGGTACACGCTGCTATGGGGCATCACGATTGCTCTGTTGCAGCACCGATGTCGCCCGACACCGCGTTGTCCGTTCCGGCCCCTTCCGGAGAAGGAGAATGCAAATGAATGCGCGTTTTTCCGCTTATGCCGCCGCACTCGGCGCCGTGCTGATCGCGGCAATCATCGCCGCGTGCAGTGGCGGCGACTCCGGCGGCGATGCGACATCGGCCGCGGCGAGCCGGGCCGCGTCGAGCGTGGCGAAGGCAACGTCGCCCAGCAACGCGATGGACGTCGTCACCTGGCACAACGACATCGCCCGCACCGGACAGCAACTCGCCGAAACGACCCTCACGCTCGCGAACGTCAACCAGAACACGTTCGGCAAGGTGGCTTTCTATTCCGTCGATGGCGCCGTCGACGCGCAGCCGCTCTTTCTCGCGAACGTTCCGATCGGGGGCGCCACGCACAACGTCGTGTACGTCGCGACCGAGAACGGAAGCGTCTACGCGTTCGATGCCGACAGCGGCGCGACGCTTTGGAGAGTCTCCACGCTCGGCAGCGGCGAGAATCCGAGCGACGATCACAAGTGCCATCAGATCACGCCGACGATCGGTGTGACGGCGACGCCCGTCATCGATCGCGGGCGCGGACCGAACGGCGCGATGTATGTCGTCGGCATGTCGAAGGACGCGTCGGGCGGCTATCACCAGCGCATCCACGCGCTCGATATCACGACGGGCGCCGAGCTCTTCAACGGTCCGACCGAAATCCGCGCGACCTATCCGGGCAACGGCGCGGGCAGCCAGAACGGCACGCTGACGTTCGATCCGGGTCAGTACGCCGAGCGCGCGGCGTTGCTGCAGTTGAACGGCGTCATCTATACCGCGTGGACATCGCATTGCGATTTCATGCCGTACACCGGCTGGGTGATCGGCTACGACGCCAACACGCTGCAGCAGGCGAGCGTGCTGAACGTCACGCCGAACGGCCAGATGGGCTCGATCTGGATGAGCGGCGCGGGCCCTGCGTCGGACGGCGAATCGATCTATTTCCTCGATGCCAACGGCACCTTCGATCCGACGCAGAACGAGCACGAGATGCCGATCAACGGCAACTTCGGCAACGGCTTCCTGCGGCTGAACCTCGGGCCGTTGAGAGTGCAGGACTACTTCCAGCCGTCGAACACGGTGCAGCAATCGAACGAGGACGAAGACCTCGGTTCCGGCGGCGCGATGGTCTTGCCCGATTTCACCGATGCGAACGGCAAGGTCTGGCGTCTCGCGGTCGGCGGGGGCAAGAACTCGACGATCTATGTCGTCAACCGCTGGTCGATGGGCAAGTTCGATTCGAACGCGGATCACATCTATCAGGAGCTCGTCGGCCAGATACGCGGACCGATGTTCGGCGCGCCCGCGTACTTCAACGGCAGGGTCTATTTCGGCTCGGTCGGCGACAACATCAAGGCGTTCACGGTAACGAACGCCGCGCTGTCGCGCACGCCGTCGAGTCAGACGCTGAACTCGTTCGGCTTCCCGGGCGCGACGCCGAGCATTTCGGCGAACGGCACGTCGAACGCGATTCTGTGGGCGGCGGAGAACGGGTCGATCGGCGTGCTGCGCGCCTACGACGCGACCAATCTCAATCATCAGCTCTACAGCAGCGTCGATGCGGGCGCGCGCGACCAGTTCGGTGCGGGCAACAAGTTCATCACGCCGATGATCGCGAACGGCAAGGTGTATGTGGGCGCGAAGAATGGCGTCGCCGTGTTCGGATTGCGGTCGCAATAGCGCTGTCTGCCTATGACCGAACACGTCACGCACAGGATCGAGGCGAAGGAGAAAGCCACCGGGTTGCTCTTCGCAGTTGCGTACGCAGTACTTTCGTTGACGGCGATCGCGCTGGCCGGCCCATACGGATGGGACGACGGCGCCATCACCGTCGCGTATGCACAGACGCTCGGGCGGCACGGATTGTTTGCGTTGACCCCGGTGTCGCCGTTGGGCGAAGGTACGTCGACGCTGCTCATGACGGCGATGCTCGCGATCGGGCATTGGCTGTTCCATCCGGGCTTTCTCGAAGCGATCAGGGCGGCGCAACTGCTTTCGTTCATCGCGCTCAGCGCTACGCTGGTGCTGATGTGGCGCGCGCTTCAACCGTCATTGCCGAGCCCGACGCATCGGCTCATCGTCGTGTCCTTGCTCGGGCTGCTTCCGATGTGTCAGGCCGAGATCGTCAACGGCATGGAGATGACGGTCTTCGCGTTGCTGCTGCTCGCGTTCGTGCTCTACTGGCGCGCGCAATCGACGCTCGCGTATGCACTCGTGCCGCTTCTGATGCTGACTCGCTTCGAAGCGGTGTTCTATCTGGGTTTCGCGCTGGGCTGGATGGTCGTGTTTTGCCCGCAGGAACGCTCGCGCGCGTTTCGAATGTGCGTGTGCCTGATGCTTTGTTTTCTGCTGATGACGCTCTGGCGATATTGGGTCTTCGGCGTATTGTTGCCGAACACCATTCTGGCCAAGCTTCACGCGCCATACAGCAAGAAGGGCTGGGACGGCTTACTGGAGAAGCTGCGCGGCCTCAAGGATTTTCTCTTCGTGAACGCCGCGCTGCTGGCTGGCATCGTCCTGAGCTGGAAGGGCGGTCAGGCGCGCCGTCTCGATCCGATGCCGCTGCTTCTGATAGCGGCCTTTGGCGTGTTCGCACTAATATCGGGAAGAAACTGGGGCTATACCGGCCGGATGTTCGTGGCGGTGCTGCCGATCCTCGTGCTATCGCTCGCGGAACGTTTCGCGAACATGCGTCGGCCGCGCGTCTTGCGCTGGCTCTTGCTGTGCCTTGCCGGGACCTTCGTGTTCAACGCCAAGGTGCTGCGCGAAAACGTCGACACGATGATCGTCGGCGCGGCGATGCGCGGCGCGCTGCCGACTTCGATGGATGCAATGGGAAGCGCGGTTCGCAAGAGGGTGTGGAATCAATCGCCCGGCGACTGGCGAGGCGTAACGCCACAGAACTTCGCGATGACCGGCGCGTCGGTCGATCGCTTGCGCGAGCATCTCGGGCAGCCGACGCTCAAGTTCCTGACGCCGGACGTCGGCGGCACGGCATTGTGCTGCGAACGCCTGAACATCCTGGATCTGGGGCTGCTGACGAATCCATCGCTGACGCGTCAGGGGTATGCGAAGCTGGGCGACTACATAAGCACGGAACGTCCCGAAGTCATCGAAACGCATGGCGTATGGAGCAGGGACAGCGACATCTACTCGCTTGCCGCGTTCAAGGCGGATTACAGGCCCGCCATATACGACGGGTCGCTGTTCTGGCTGCGTGACGACGTTCTTCAACGTCTGATCGCGCGCGGCATGTCCGCCGATCTCGTCTCGCCTCGCGCGCTGCCGGATACGCGCTATCTGGGCGACGAGTGGGACGTTGAAAATCTGATGCGCTTTCCCGCCGTGACGGTGCTCGGTCGATGAACGATTCACACGCGCCGAGGCGACCTGCGGTAAGGAAACGAAAGGCATCGCATTGAATCAATGAGCGCGCCATCGCTCTCATTGGTTTTATGGAGATGCCTATGAACAGACTTGCGATTGCTTCCCTTCTTTGTGTCATCACCTTTGGACAGACGGCCGCGTTCGCTCAACCGGCCGGACCGGATGCAGGCCCGGATCATCGACAACAGGAAGGGCCCGGCAAGCCGCGAAACGCCGGACCCGAGGCACGCGGACACGACGATGCGCGCCGTCCGGTGCCGCATCAGGACTGGCATTCGGGCGACCGTCTGCCGGATTCGTATCGTGGATCGCGTTACGTCGTGAAAGACTGGCGCGCGCATGACCTGCACGCTCCGCCCTCGGGTTATCAGTGGGTGCAGGTGAACGGCGACTTCGTGTTGGCGGCGATCGCCACGGGCGTCATTTCGAGCATCATCGTGTCGTCGCATTGACCGACAAGGCGGCTCGAATCAGCCGTGCAAGGCCAGTCCCTTTACCGCCTTGTCGACGGCCTTTTTGGCGCCGTGCAGCGCGAGGCCGACGAGATCGAGATTCGCCGCGTCCTCGGCACGAAATGCCTCGCGATTCGCGGCATCGTGCCCGGTGGAAAACATCGCGTGAACATACGGCACGATTCTGAGTTCGCGCGTGATCGCCTGTCGATGCGCGGCTTGCAGGCCGGACAGATCGGCGGCGAACACGAGCATCGGCTGGCCCAGCATGCGGCCGTAGCGATGTCCGGCGGCGTCCTCGTAAGGCTCGCCGAGCGCTTCGGGCACCGCGGCCGCGACGCCGGTCGCGAGAAAGGCGACGACATTGAGCTTTTGCCAGACGGGCAGATCATCGCGCACGATGAGCGCCACTTTGGTGTCGAACATGAAGGTTCCTCCTTGGAACATTCATGTTGCGCGATTCGCGGCGTTCAGTCTGGAACGTTTGTGCACATCCGCCGATACGCGGCCGGTGTCATCCGGTACGCGCGATGAAACCAGCGGCCGAGGTGGCTCTGATCCGAGAATCCGACGATCGCGGCAACCTGCGCGGGCCGATGACCGGCCGCCAGCAAGCGACGCGCGGCGCGCAGGCGCAAGCGCACCAGATACGCGTGCGGCGACGTGCCGAACGCGCGCTTGAAGAGGCGCGTCAGGCGGAACCGGTCGATGCCCGCAACGGTCGCGAGCTCATCGAGTCCGATGTTGCCGTCCATCTGTTCATGCAGGAGATCGCGCGCGCGAAGGGCGGCGAGCGGCGCGGTGACGCCGCCGATCGACGGCGCGTCGCGCAACTGGCCGCTGAGTTGCGTCAGCAGGCGATCGAACGCCTGATCGCGCGCGAGCCTGCCTTCGTCGTGATAGATGGCGTGGAACGCCGTGCGGATGACGTCGACGAGCCGGCGATCGTCGACGAGCGTTCGACTGAAAGCCGCCTCGACGCTGCGCAGGCCCGGAAGATTCAGTTCGTGCGCCGCGCGTTCGACCCATGCTTGCGGCAGGTACAGCATCGCGTAGGTGAAGCCGCCGGCTTCCGGCGCATGACCGTCGTGCAGCGCGCCGGGTTCGATCAATATCGCGCGGCCCGGCACGCTCGTATGCAAAGACCGATGACACTGAAAGCGCTGCACGCCTTGTTCCGTGTAGCCGATCAGCATGTCGTCGTGATCGTGCGGATCGTAGGCGTGACCGCTGAAATGCGCGCGCAGCCCTTCGATACCCGTCTCCGGATCGCGCCGCGCGGCGAGCCAGTGATCGGCGTGCTCGTTGAATACGGTTGCGGTTGTCATCGCTCGCTCCGGCGCTGCTTAACCAAGGAATGTTATACGAAAGGGCACGCATCCTGCTGCGCGCGTAGTGCGTTCTTCCATCCAATTTTCGCTACACGATGTCCACAGAAACAATCGACGTTGCCGTTTCACCGATCCCGTTAAACCAGCGCCGGCGCGTGTTCGCGGGCCTCATTCTCGCGATGATCCTCGCGGCGCTCGACCAGAGCATCGTGGCGACCGCGCTGCCGGTCATCGCGGGCGAACTCGGCGGCCTGAACCATCTTACGTGGGTCGTCACCGCGTTCATGCTGACGTCGACGGTCAGCGCGCCGCTCTACGGCAAGCTCTCCGACATGTACGGACGCAAGCCGTTCTTCGCGCTCAGCATCGGCATTTTTCTCGTGGCTTCGGCGCTGTGCGGCGCGGCGCGATCGATGAACGCGCTCATTCTGTTCCGCGCGCTGCAAGGATTCGGCGCCGGCGGGCTGATGACGATGTCGCAGACGCTCGTCGGCAGCATCGTGCCGATGCGCGAGCGCGGGCGCTATCAGGGCCTCTTCACCGGCGCGTTCGCGGTGAGCAGCGTCGCGGGGCCGTTGCTGGGCGGCTTCATCACGAGTCACGCGTCATGGCGATGGGTGTTCTACATCAATCCGCCGATCGGCGCGCTGTCGCTCGCGCTCGTGATGATGTCGCTGCCGAAGGTCGAGCGCGGCGGCGAGCACGCCGTCGATTACGCGGGCGCGGTGCTGGTCTGCATCGGGACATCGGCGCTGTTGTTGGTGTTCAATTCGGCGTCCGCGTCGTTCATGTCGGGCATGCGCTTGCCGTTGTCGTGCGTGCTTGCGCTCGCGTGCTTCGTCGCCCTGTTCTTCGTCGAGCGGCGCGCGCGGGAACCGATCATCGATCTGAAGCTCTTCGGCAACGTGCCTTACGCGACCTGCGTGGCGGCTTCCGGCATCATGGCCTTCGCGATGATGGGCTCGCTCGTCTTCATGCCGCTCTATTTCCAGCTCGTATTGGGCGAGACGCCCGAGCAGTCCGGCGCGATGATGCTGCCGCAAGTCGCGATGATGCTCGTCACGTCCGTGACCGGCGGACGTTTTTCCGTCGGCAGCATGCGGCGTATCGCGACGCTCCTGTCGATCGGCGTCTTTCTCGAATGTCTCGGTCTCGCCTCGCTCGCCTTGCTTGCGCACATCGGCGCGAGCGTGCCGCTCTTTCTCTGCGCGATGGCGGTGCTCGGCGCGGGCATGGGCATCGGCATGCCGAACGCGACGGTCATCGTGCAGAACTCGGTGCCCGAGCGCGTGCTCGGCGCCGCCACCGCGACGATGGGATTCGTGCGCTCGCTGGGAGCGTCGCTGGGCGTGGCGTTGTCCGGCGGCATCATGACCTTCGTGCTCAAGCGCGAGATGAGCGGGCTGCCTGCGTCCCTCGATACGCAGGCGCTGCTGGATCACGGTATCGCCGCGATCGCGCAGATGAGCGCGGCGCAGCAGGCGCAGATCGTCGCGGTCTATCGCGGGGCGATCGGCGCGAGCCTGATCGCGGGCGGCATCGTCATGTTCATCGGCTTCCTGCTGGTGCTGAATCTCACGCGGCGCGCGCTGCCGCAACGCTAGCCGCGCGCGTTACAGAATGCTCTTCAGCGCCTTCGCGAATCGGGCCTCCGTGCCTTCGATGTCGTGAAGCTTGTCCAGCCCGAACAAGCCGATGCGGAAGGTCTTGAAATCTGCCGGCTCGTCGCATTGAAGCGGAACGCCCGCCGCGATCTGCACGCCGGCATCGGCGAATTTCTTGCCGGTGCGGATGCCGTCATCGTCCGTGTAGCAGACCACGACGCCCGGCGCTTCGAAACCTTCGGCCGCCACGCTCTTGAAGCCCTTGTCGGCCAAGAGCGAGCGGATGCGCTTGCCCAGCTCGAATTGCTCCGCTTGCACTTTGTCGAAGCCGTACGCCTCGGTTTCCTTCATGACATCGCGCAGTGTCGTGAGACTGTCCGTGGGCATCGTGGCGTGATACGCGAAGCCGTTGTTCTCGTAGGCTTCCATGATTTGCAGCCATTTGCGAAGGTCGCAGGCGAAGCTCGTGCTCGTCGTCGCGTCGATTCTTTCGCGGGCGAGCGGGCTCAACATGACGAGTCCACAACACGGCGACGCGCTCCATCCCTTTTGCGGCGCGCTGATGAGCACATCGACGCCGCTCGCTTCCATGTCGACCCAGACGGTGCCCGAGGCGATGCAGTCCAGCACGAACATGCCGCCCACGGCGTGAGCCGCATCGGCCACGGCGCGCAGATACGAATCGGGCAGGATGATTCCGGCTGCGGTTTCGACGTGCGGCGCGAAGACGAGATCGGGCTTGTTCTGCTTGATCGCGGCGACGACTTCTTCGATCGGCGGCGGCGCAAATGCGGCCTGCCTGCCTTCCGCGACCGGGCGCGCCTTCAGCACGGTCGATTCGGACGGAATGCCGCCCATGTCGAAAATCTGCGACCAGCGGTAGCTGAACCAGCCATTGCGGATGACGAGGCACTTCTTGTTCGTCGCGAACTGCCGGGCGACCGCTTCCATGCCGAACGTCCCGCTGCCGGGAACGACCGCGACGGCCTTGGCGTTGTAGACCTTCTTCAGGGTGTTGGAGATGTCGCGCATGACGCCCTGAAAGCGCTGCGACATATGGTTGATCGATCGGTCGGTGAAGACGACCGAGTATTCGAGAAGTCCATCTCGATCGACGTCAGGGAGTAACGCGGGCACGCTGGCCTCCTGTAGCGGACGATTCGACGAATCGGAATTAGATTCTAACGTCGCCATCGGCGAGGTGTCGGCTGCGGCCGCGCGACGTCGGCAATCGGACTTTGTTACAAGTCTTACCGCCGACGTGCGGCAGTTTTACCGAAGGTTTTCGTAAGCCGCGGTTATACTCGGCTCGTCTCAAAAACAATCATCCGAACTATGTCAAAGCGAATCATTCGACTCGTTGCAGTCGCAGCGCTCACGGCTGCTGCGTCGGTTTCGGCGATGGCCGGCGACATGAACAATGCGCTCGGCGGCGCGCTCGGCGGCGTAGCCGGCGCGGCGCTGGGCGGCGCGGTGGGCGGCAGCACGGGCGCGGTGCTCGGCGGGGCGGTGGGTGGCGGCGCCGGCGGCGCGGTCACGTCGAACCGTCGCGAGCGCACGGGCGCGATCATCGGC
>NZ_JALQDN010000093.1:0-6122 GCF_023631205.1 Caballeronia sp. NCF2
GGTGCGGGCACGGCGGCAGGCAACGCCATGGGCGGCCGCGGCGGCGGTCTGATCGGCGCGGCGCTCGGCGGCGGCGCGGGCGCGGCATTGGGCGGCAATGTTTCGCGCTCGAATTCGTACGCGGACGACTACAGCCGCGGCTATAACGGCCGTCGCGGCAAGCATCACAAGCATCATCGCCACGACTGACGTTCACGCGTCGGCATGCTGTCTGCGCGCGCCTTTCATCGCATCGAGCACGGTCCTTGAATGCGATGGATGCGCGCAATGATCACGCACGTCGCAGAGGCGCCGCTTTCGGCGTCCGCGCGCTCGCGCGCCGCTTCGCCGGCCCGAGCGCGCATCCAAACGCGAAGCGACGCGTCCTCACCCTGCGCGGGTGCGTCGACTAAGGCTTCAGGACCACCTTGATGCACCCGTCCTGCTTATCGCGGAAGGTTTCGTACATCTGCGGCCCGTCCGCCAGATTCATCCGGTGCGTGATGACGAAGGACGGATCGATCTGTCCTTCTTCGATGCGCTTGAGCAAGTCGTCGCTCCATCGATTGACGTGCGTTTGCCCCATGCGCCAGGTGAGACCTTTGTTCATCGCCGCGCCGAACGGAATCTTGTCGATCAGTCCGCCATACACGCCCGGCACCGAGAGCACGCCCGCCGGACGGCACACGTAGATCATCTCGCGCAGCACATGCGGCCGGTCGGATTCGAGCATGACGGCCTGCTTGATTCGATCGTAGATGCCGTCGAACGAGCGCGTCGCGTGCGACTCCATGCCGACGGCATCGATACACTTCTCGGGGCCTTTGCCTTCTGTCAGATCGCGCAAGCGGTCGAGCACGCTTTCGTCCTTGAAGTTGATCGGGATCGCGCCCGCCGCCTGCGCCATCGCAAGCCGCTCGGGAACGTGATCGATGACGATGACCTGTCGCGCCCCCAGCAATATCGCGCTGCGGATCGCCATCTGCCCGACGGGGCCCGCGCCCCAGATCGCGACGGTGTCGGTCGGTTCGATTTCGCAATTGACCGCGGCCTGCCATCCGGTCGGGAAGATGTCGCCGAGAAAGAGCACCTGTTCGTCGGAAAGGCCATCGGGAATCTTGATATGGGTCTTGTCCGCGAACGGCACGCGCACGTATTCGGCCTGTCCGCCCGCATAGCCGCCTGTCAGATGCGTGTATCCGAAGAGGCCGGCCGTCGTATGACCGAAGAGTTTGTCGGCGGCGTCCTTGTTCCGGTTCGAGCGTTCGCAAACGGAGAAATTGCCCCGCTTGCATTGATCGCATTCGCCGCAGATGATCGTGAACGGCACCACGACACGATCGCCCACTTTGAGGGCGGTGTTATCACGGCCGACTTCGACCACTTCGCCCATGAATTCGTGACCCATCACATCGCCCGATTCCATGCCGGGCATGAAGCCATCGAACAGATGGAGGTCCGAGCCGCAGATCGCGCAAGTCGATACCTTGATGATCGCATCGCGGCCGTGCTCGATCACGGGGTCCGGAACGGTGTCGTAACGGATGTCTTTCTTGCCATGCCAGATGAGTGCCTTCAAGGTCGCCTCCTGCGGATTGATCCGATCGTCGGATAGGTGCGTCGTCGCTGCCATTCGACTTGCGCAACGCGTATTCCCGCCGAGGCATGGCACATGCACATGCACGCTTGAACGATTCCTCCGACATCAAGGATAAAGCGCGATGACAAACGGTATGGCCGACCTCTTCCGGCGTCTGACGGCAGGCGTCCATGTGATCGGCGTGGCGGACGGTGCGACCAAGAACGCGTTTACGGCGAGCTCGGTCATGCAGGTCTCATTCGACCCGCTGCTCGTTGCGATCGCAATCAATCCGGCGCATGCGTCCTATCGGATACTGCAACGCGGACGCGCGTTCTCCATCAACGTGCTGCGTTCGGATCAGCAGACGTTGGCCGCGCACTTCGGGACACAATCGGGCCGCACGATCGACAAGCTGTCGTCGACGCCTTGGAAAACCGGCCGAAGCGGCGCGCCGATACTGCCCGATGCGCTGGCGTATTTCGACTGTCAGGCTATCGGCGATATCGAAGCCGGGGATCATCGCCTCGTGACAGGCAGCGTGATAGACGGTGCGGTGCTTTCTCCCGAAGCGCAGCCGTTGATCTATGCCGCGACGGAAGATCTGGACCGGAGCGCGCAGCTCTACGCCAAGTCGTTCAACGAATCGAAGTAGAAGTTACGCTTGCGGCGGCCGGTGACGAAGCGCGTCGCATGCTGGGTCGAGATTCGTTCATGGATCGATCAGGGAAAGCGGGTTCTCATTTCAGATCGGCCGGCACCTTGCCGCCGTTCTCCGCGAGCTTCGTCATGACCTGCTTGTGCAGCCAGATGTTCATCGTGGCGGAGTCGTCGGTGTTGCCGGTGTAGTGCAGTTCTTGCGCCAGCGCCTTGCGCGATTCGAGACTGCTATCGAGATCGAGCAGCTTCAGCAGATCGACGATGGACGATCGCCAGTTCAGCGCCGCGCCGTTTTGCTGCTGCTTTTGCGTGAGGATCGCAATGACGTCCACTTCGGGCAATGGCGTGACCGGTGGCCGTGCAGGCTCGACGCCGGGCGTTGCGGGCGTGCCGGCGGCGCCGCTCGCCGAACCCAGAGGCGTGCTGGTCGGATTGCCCGATGACGTCGTGCTCGATGGCGGCGCCGCATTGGGTGCCGCAGGCGGCACGGTCCCGCCGGAAGCGGTCGCCGCCGGATGGTCGTGCGGAAAGATCTTGTTCAATATGTTCGAGAAGATGCTCATGTTTTCCTCTGTGCGTCAGTGATGTCGATGTTCCGCGCATCGCGCATCGAGCGTGCCGCGCGTCTCGTCATGCGACGGGCCCGTGTACGAAGTAACGAAGCAATGGCGCAAAGGTCATCGCGTCGGTCGGCTTCGCGCAAAACGCGTCGAATCCCGCTTGCTTCGCGCGTTGCAGATCGGCCTCGCTTGCTGCCGCCGAATGGGCGATAAGAATGGTCCCGGACGTGTTCGCGTCCGCGCGAAGGCGGGCGGCGACTTCGAGCCCGGACATGTCGGGCATCCAGATATCCAGCAGGACGACTTCCGGTTTGCATCGCGTGGTCGCGTCGATTGCGCCGAGGCCGCCGTAGACGGCATCGGCATCGAATCCGCACACGGCCAGAACCATGCTGATGGCGTCGGCCGTATCCACATAGTCGTCGACGACGAGCACGCGCGGCGTGCCGGGCGCGGTTTTCGTTCTACGTGTCCAGATCGCGCATTTCGGTACCAGGTATTCGCTCACGGCACTCATGATTCGTTGGCGCATCGATAACGCTCGAACGGCGCTGCCCCGAGCCGGAGCAGCGCCGCGGGTCTTACACTTCGTTCGCCTTTCCAGCGCCCAGGTCGGCGCCGGTGGTCGGATCGGCGGACGGATCCGAAGCCGTGCGCGATGCCATCGCCTGCAGCACTTCGACATCGCGTTCGGTCACGGTCACGGTGGCCGCTCCGTCGCCGCCATCGACGGCCGGTTGCGGATCTTCGACGAACTTCCAGTCGCCGCCTTCGTTCCACGGCCCGCGCGCGTCATTGCCCTTCGACATGTTGAAGTACACGCTCGTGAACTCCGGCTCGCCCGGCAGCTTGCCTTGCGGGAAGTTCGGCTGAATCGAATGAAGCGCCTTTTCAAACGACTTCTGATGCGCGATTTCGCGCGTCATCAAAAAGCCCAGCGCTTCCTTGATGCCCGGATCGTCCGTCACGTTGATGAGACGCTCATAGACGATCTTCGCGCGTGCCTCAGCGGCGATATTCGAGCGCAGGTCGGCCGTCGGTTCGCCGATGGTGTCGATATAGGCAGCGGTCCAGGGCACGCCCGCGGAGTTGGTGAGGGCAGGGCCGCCGCCATAGAGCAGCGCGGTGGTGTGCGAATCGTTGCCGCCGCCCGTGAGCGAGCGATACAACTCGGCTTCCGATTCCACTGCTTCCGCGAGCTGGCCCTTTGCGCCCTTGTTCAGCATCGCGACGATCGAGCCGATCACTTCGAGATGGCTCAGTTCTTCGGTGGCGATATCGAACAACAGGTCCTTGCGGCCCGGATCGTCTTCGCCGACAGCTTGCGTGAAGTACCGGCACGCGGCAGCCAGTTCGCCCTGCGGCCCGCCGAACTGCTCGAGCATCAGATTGGCGAGACCCGGATTGGGCGCGCTCACGCGGACGGTGTATTGCAGACGCTTGTTATGCACGAACATTGCATGGCTCCTTTTAGGGCGCACGAAACCCTTCACGGTCCCGGCGCGAATCATCAAGGTTGGACGGTTATGCTCGCAGCGACCAAGAGGACGTCGAAGGCGTCGGTTACGGTCATGCTGCTGCAAGCCTCAGCGCGATGCATCGCGCTGGCGTATCGCGGGGGAAAGCCGCGTCGTGGAATGGAAGGCCGGCTGTCCGGATCGAAGTCCGCGGCATCGGCCTGAATGGGAATCAGCAACGCGTATGCCACGCGATCCAACTGACTTCGAAGGAGCGGGCATCGACGATGCTTGATGCCGAGCGGATGAATCAACGGAGACAACCATGAACGTCAAGTCGCTTATGGGACGAACCTTCGCGTGGCCCGCACGCACGTTCAAACGTTTCAGCGCGGATCGTGCTGCGCCGATGGCCGCGAGCATCGCGTTCTATTCAGCGTTCTCGCTCGCGCCGACGCTCGTCATGGTGATCGCCGTCGCGGGCCTCGTGTTCGGCGCGGAGGCCGCTCGCGGTCAGCTCTTTCATCAGATCAACGGCATGCTCGGCAAGGATGCCGCCGCGAGCGTGCAGGCGATCGTCGAGCACGCGCATCAGAGCGGCGGAAGCGGCATTGCCGCGGTGATCTCGTTCGTACTGCTGGCCGTGGGCGCATCGGCGACGTTTTCATCGTTGAACACGGCGCTATCGATCATCTGGCCGAAAAGCGGCAGAGAAAAATCGGGCGTCGCCACGCTCGTCAAGGTTCGGCTGATCTCGTTCGGTCTCGTGATGGGCGTCGCGTTCCTGCTGATCGTGTCGCTCGTACTGGACACCGCCGTGCAGGCAGCGGGCAAATGGGTGTTCGGGGAATCGCCTCTCGTCGTCATCGGCGACATCGTGCAGTTCGTGCTCGGTCTCGCGATCCTTTCGTGCGCTTTCGCCGCGCTGTTGAAGTATCTGCCCGATGGTCACGTACCGTGGCGCGATGCGCTCGTAGGCGGCGTTATCTCCGCGGTGCTGTTCTCGGTCGGCAAGAAGCTGTTCGCGCTCTATCTCACGCATGCCGGGACCGCGAGCGCATTCGGCGCGGCCGGCTCGCTCGCCGTGCTCCTGATGTGGCTGTATTTCGCGGCAGCCGTCATGCTGCTGGGCGCGGAAGCCGCTGCAACGCGAGTCGAGGCGCGCGAAGGCAAGACCGACGAATCGAACGAGAAGCGCGAGCCTCATGCAGCGCCGGCGACGAACGTGCCCGCCACGACACGTCCGCAAACCGCGCCCGCGATGCAAACGCGCCCGAGCGTCGCGCCGAACGGTTCGCCGGTGATTGCGAAGGTAATCGGTGCGGTAAAAGCGAACCCGAGTCGATTCGCAATCGCCGCGGCAGGCGCGACGCTCTTCGTGTTCGCGAGGGGCGGACATCGACATCACACGGAAAGACGTTACTGAGCAACTTCGGCACGGCGGATGCTGCGAAACGCGTGAGCGTTCGGCAAGGAGCCACACATGCAAGGGCATTTCGACGACCTGATGAAGCGGGCCATCTATTCAGGCTCCGCTGCGGGACTGGCTTCGGCTTGCGCCGCGTCGACCGCGGCCGTTCGCGCGGGACACGAGCCATACGCGGCGATCAACGCCGTATCCCATTGCTTATGGCCGAGAGCAATCTGGCATGAAGAACCGAGCTTCAGATACAGCGCGTTCGGCGCAACCATTCACATGGGAAGCGCGGCTTTCTGGGGCGTGTTGTTCGAGTCGTTATGCGGACCGCGTTCCCGGCCGGCGACGATCGTCGCCGCCGCCGCGACGACCGCCCTCGTCGCCGATGTCGTCGATTAACACCCCCTGCCCAAACCACTCACGCCCCGCTTCGAAGCTCATCTGTAGAAGCGCTCGCTCGCGATGACCTA
>NZ_JALQDN010000094.1:0-121904 GCF_023631205.1 Caballeronia sp. NCF2
TCTCGTCCATCGTGGGCTGCCTAAAGAGTGCCCTCATAGGCCCCATCGGGGGGGGGGGGGGGGGGGGGGGGGGGGGGGGGGCGGGCGGCCCCCCCCCCCCCCCCCCCCCCCCCCCCCCCCCGCCGCGACGACCGCGCTCGTCGCCTATGTCGTCGATTACCACGCCGTGCCCAAACGAGTCACGCCCGGCTTCGAAGCTCATCTGTCGAAGCGCTCGCTCGCGATGACCTACGTCGCGCTCGGCGCGGGCTTCGCGATCGCGGCGCTGATTCGCGGACGCGCGGCGCGCTGAAGGCATCGGCTGTCATCGCCATTTGTCCATCACACAGGAGCACACGATGAACAAGGATCAAAGGGAAGGGATCAAGGAACAGATCAAAGGCTGGACCGATACGGCCATCGGCACCGTGACGGGCAATGAAGATCGCAAGGTGAAAGGCGATGTCGAAATTACCAACGGCGCCAATCGCAAGGACTATGGCGATCAGAAGGACAACATCGAAAAGGGCGTGGAAGACCCGGGCGATCCGACCAACGAGTAATCGATAGCGCGCAAGCGTTGAAACAAGAGTGGCCGTATGGTGCGGCCGCCGTAACCGTAAGGAGCATCGAACATGAGCACGCCATCCCAGCAAAGCGGACGGGACCAGAAGCCCTCCGACGACGAAACCTTCACCACCGATGTCTCCGAAACGGACGACGAAGGCACGACCGTGCGCGAAGCCGAAGTGCGGAAGGACGACCTTTCCGAAGTCAAGCCGAACGAGGGCGCGGGCACGCCGGAGTAACGCACGTCATTTGTGGATGGTCGCGCGAAACGATCCCACGTCGTTGGCCGTGACCGGGCGCGCGTCGTTGCCCCACGACGCGCGCACATACGTGAGCACTTGCGCGATCTGTACGTCGGTGAGGCGTCCGGCGAAGGGCGGCATCGCCTGACGTGGCGGGCCGTGGATCGTCGCGGGGCTGTTGCCGCCTTCGACGAGCAGCCGGATCAGCGAGGTCGTATCTTCGCTGATGACCGAGGGATTGCCCGCCAGCGCGGGAAACGCATTCGGCACGCCCTTGCCATCGCTTCGATGACACTGCGCGCAAAACCCCGCATAGACCGCCGCGCCCTGTTCGGGCGCAACGTCGGGCGCGCGCGTCTTGAGACGTCCCGGCGACGCAAGCGACGGATCGAACACGCCGTCCGCCGCGCCGGTCGCGGGCAGCGTCTTCAGATAGACGGCGATCGAGCGCAGATCGTCATCGGTCAGGTATTGGGTGCTGTCCTCGATCGTTTCGACCATGCTGCCGAATGCGGCCATGCCCGCGCCGTGGCCCGTCTTGAGAAACGCGGCGATATCGTCCTGCGCGATGCGCCCGAGCCCCGAGCCGGAATCTCCGCGCAAATTCGGCGCGAACCAGTTGTCGTTGACGCCGCCGGAGAGGAACGTTTTCGATGACTCGTCGTATCCGCGTTCCTGATATGCGATCCCGCGCGGCGTGTGGCACGAGCCGCAATGCCCGAGCGACTGCACGAGATAGGCGCCGCGATTCCAGCTCGCATCGCGATCGGCGTGCGGTTCAAACCGCTGCTTCGGCGCGAACGCCATGCGCCACAGAGGCAACGCCCAGCGCTGGTTGAACGGAAAGGGTACTTTCGTTTCCGGCGGCCGGTGATTCACGGGCGGCACGCCATGCATCATGTAGGCGTAGAGCGCGCGCAGATCGTCGTCGCTGATCTTCACGAACGCCGGATACGGCATCGCGGGATAAAGCCCCTTGCCGCCCGGCGCGACGCCCTCGCGCAACGCCTTCGCAAAGTCCTCGTAGCTGTATGTGCCGATACCCGTCTCGCGATCCGGCGTGATGTTGCTGCTGACGATGGTGCCGAACGGCGACGTCATCTCGAGCCCGCCCGCATACGGCGCGCCGTTCGAGGGCGCGGTATGGCATCCGGCGCAGTCGGCGGCTTTGGCGAGATACGCGCCGCGCGCAATCAGTTCGGGCGATGGCGACGCCCTGTCGTCCGCCATGACGGCGAGCGGCCACAGAAGCAGAACGGAGAGGAAGCGGGATACGTTCATCGTTATTGGTGATACAGGTATGCGGCGATGTCACGCGCATCGATTTCGCCGACGCCCAGATCGGGCATCGCGCTCTGCGGTGAAATGCGCTGCGGAAAACGGATCCATGTCTGCAGATTCTCCGGTGTGTTCGGCAGCTTGCCCGCGACATAAGCCCGTTCGCCGATGTTTTGCAGCGTCGGTCCGACCTTGCCGTAAGCGCCCGGCACGCCGTCGATCCGGTGACACGCGCCGCAGCCGTAACGCTGGATCGCATCGAGGCCGTGTCGCGGATTGCCGCCGGTGATCGCGTCGGCCGAAGGCGGCTTGTCCTGGCAAGCGGCGAGCGTAGCGATCAGAAGGAGCGCGATTGGAGTCGTGTGCATGTGCTCATCCTTCGCTGGCCACGTCGGCGACGGCGCGCGGCGGCGGCCGCCGCATCAGCCAGCGCGCGCCGACGAGCAATCCGCCGATCAGATACGCAAGCCCGCCCGGAACCCACATCACCAGACCGCCGAGTTGCTGATCCTGCAAGGGATCGAAGCCGAGGGCGCGCGTCGTCTCGATGCACGACGGATACCAGACACCCGGCGCGAGCGTCAGCAGCGCACCGAGCGCGCCGGTGTGGACCATCGTCGTGAAGAGGGAAAGCATCGCGTGGGCATTGGATGCGCCCTGTGCTTCCGATGCGCGGCCGAACACCGTCCACCAGAACAACAGCGCGCTCGCCAGAAAACTGGCGTGCTGAAGCGTGTGGATGCCGGGGCGCGCGAGCGCCGCCTCGAAGAAGCGCGGCGCGTGCCAGCACCACAGCGCGGCGGCGTGCAACGTCCACGCGACGACGGGCAAGGTCAGGAAGCGCCATGGCAGTTTGATCCAGCGTGAACGCGTCGCCGCGCCGATGCGCGCTCTCGCGTTCGCGGGAAACGCCCAGAGCCACACGGCGAGCGGCCGGCCGATGACGAGCAGCGGCGCGGCCACGAGCATGAAGAGCTCGTGCTGCAGCATGTGCGCGGAGAAGAGCCATTCGCTCAATGCGTGCAGCGGCGAAACCAGCGCGACGACGAGCGTCGACCATCCGGCGGCGAACGCGATCAGCTTCGCGGTCCGCTCGCGACGGCCTTGCGCGCCGCGCTTGTGCAGCTTCAGATAGCCGGCGAGATAGAGCGTCAGGCTCGCCGCCAGCACGGCGACGATCCACGGTTCGAACGTCCACGCGAGCGGCGATGCCTCCGTCGCTGCGACGTGGGCATACCCATCGGCGGACGACAGGAGCACGCAAGGCAGCGCGCATTTCAGCAGGCGGACAGTAGCCATTGCGGTATCGAAATCGCGATCACGGAAAGCACCGACAGCGCGCCCACACCGGCTGCGACCGCCGCGATGAAACCGGCGCGTGCCGGACGGTCGCCGGTATCGGGCGTCGGCAGGGCGAGCTTACGCCGCGCGTCGCGCCAGCGCTGCCATGCGAGCAGCGTCGCGGCCACGCAGACGATCGCGCTCGCGCCGCTCACGCCGTCGAGCAACGCATGGCCTCCGAGCCGGCACGCGGGCGTCACCAGCGCGTAGTTCAAGCTGAGACAGGCGAGAACGATGAACGGAGCGCCGAGCAGCGCGAGCCAGGTTTTCATAGCCGCGCCGCCCAATAGAAGACGCCGTAGATCGGCAGCCAGCTCAACACGACGAAGTACCAATAGAGCGCGTTTTCGCTGACATCGACGAGCCGCTTGCCCTCGAACGGCCCCGTAAAGAGCAGCACCGTGAGCACGGCCGTATCGACGGTATCGGTGATGAGGTGAGTCGTGTGCAGACCGAGCAGCAGCCAGATGACCGAGCCATACGCGTTCGCGTACCAGCTCACGTTGAGCGATGCGAATTCGAATCCGCGTATCACGAGGAAAATCACCGATGCGCCCAGGCACACCGCGAGCCAGATCGCCGCTTTCCGGCGATCGCCACGTTCCGCCGCGTTCTTCGCGAGCTGGTTCGGCCACAAGCTGGCGAGCAGCACGACCGTGTTGAGCGTGCCCCAGAAAAGACGCGGCGGCTCGGCCGCCATCGGCCAGGCGGGGGCGCGCGTGCGCAGATAGAAGACCATCATCACCGCGATGGCGAACACCGTGCCTTCGATCAGCATCAGGCCGGCCGTGCTCCACCACATGAGGCTGCGGTGACTGAAGGCGAAGGTCGGCAACGCGCGCACGTCGAGCACGAGCTCGCCGGTGCCGTGCGCTTCGCGGCGCGTTTCGGCGTTCATGGCCGGCGCTCCCGCGCGACCGCGAGCCGGTTCTCGCCGCGACTCGGCCAGAACCAGCCGATCATCGCCACGGCGACCGGCAGCGACGCCCATACGATCGCCCACGGCGTGTAGATCGAGCCGATGAACAGAATCGTCGTGGCGACGGCGCTTGCGAACGGCCACAGAGAGGGCGTTGGAAACATCGGCCGATGATCGGGCTGCGCATCGAGCACGCTCGTCACGAGCACTTCGCGCGCATCGGCGGCGAGACCCGCGACGAAGGCCGGTTGCGCGGACGGCTCCCACAGCGGATCGCGTCCGTGCACGACCGGAATCGCATCGAAGTTATGCGGCGGCGGCGGCGACGGCACGCTCCATTCGAGCGTGCCCGCGCCCCACGGATCGGCGGCGGCGCGTTCGTCGCTGCGCATCGTCTTCACGACATTGACGATGAAAAGCAGCACGCTCAACGCGATCATGTAAGCGCCGATCGTCGCCGTGAAATTCATGCCGTCCCAGCCCATGCCGTGCGGATACGTCCACACGCGCCGCGGCATGCCTTCGAGTCCGAGCAGATGCATCGGAAAGAAGGTCACATTGAAGCCGATGAAGAACAGCCAGAATTGCCATTTGCCGAGCCGCTCGTCGAGCAAGCGTCCCGCGAATTTCGGAAACCAGTAGAAGAACGCGCCGAAGAGCGGAAACACCGCGCCGCCGAGCAGCACGTAATGCAGATGCGCGACGACGAAGTACGTATCGTGAACCTGGAGGTCGAGCGGCACCGACGCGACCATGATGCCGGTCATGCCGCCCATCACGAGGATGAAGAAGAACGCGAGGACGAACAATAGCGGCACACGCAGATTGAGCTTGCCGGTCCATAGCGTGCCGATCCAGCAGAAGATCTGTATCGCCGATGGAATCGCGATCATCAGGCTCGCCGCCGTGAAAAAGCTCTTGCCGAGCTCGGGAATGTTCGTCGCGAACATGTGATGCACCCACAGCCCGAAGGCGAGAAACGCCGTGGCGATGAGCGAAAGCACCATCGCCGGATAGCCGAATATCGGGCGGCGCGCGAACGTCGGAATGATCGACGAGATGAAGCCGAGCGGCGGAATGAAGATCAGATACACCTCGGGATGGCCGAAGAACCAGAAGAGGTGTTGCCACAGCAAAACGTCGCCGCCCTTCGCCGGGTTATAGAAATGCGTGCCGACGAGGCGGTCGAGAATCAGCGCTGTGCTGCACAGCATGACGGCGGGCATCGCGAAGATCACCATGAACTGCGTCACGAGCGTCGCCCAAACGAAGAGCGGCATGCGGTTGAGCGACATGCCGGGCGCGCGCAGCTTGAAGATCGTCGTGATGAGAACCACCGCTTCGAGCAGGCCGGAAAGCTCGGTGAAGGTAATCATCTGCGCCCAGATGTCGGTGCCCTTGTTCGGCGAGTAGTCGGGACCGGCGAGCGGCACGTAGCTGAACCAGCCGGTGTTCGGCGCGGTGTTCACGGCGAGCGCGGCGAACAGCAGCAAGCCGCCGAACAGGAACACCCAATACGCATACGCGTTCATGCGCGGAAATGCGATGCTGCGCGCGCCGATCATCAAAGGCACGAGGTACGCGGCGACGGCCTGCATCACCGGCACGGCGAAGAGGAACATCATCGTCGTGCCGTGCATCGTGAAGAGTTCGTTGTAGAGGTTCGGGCCGATCAGCCGCTGATCCGGACGCGCGAGCTGCGTGCGCATCGCGAGTGCGAGCAAGCCTGCGAGCACGAAGAACACGAAGGTCGTCACGATGAAGCGTCGCGCAATCGTCTTGTGATTGACCGCGCTCAACATGCCGATGAAGCCCGGCGGATCGCTCCAGGTTTTCGCGAGCGCATCGCGCACTTCGGGCGATGCGTGCGGACCGTCTGTCAGCGGTGCTTCACTCATTTGAGCATCTCCATCCAGACGAGCAGCGCTTGCAGATCGGCGGGCGGCAGGCGCGTCGACGGCATGACGGTGCCGGGCTTGAGCGCGCGCGGATCGACGATCCATCCGGCGAGATTGCCGCGATTGTTGGAAAGCGTCCCGGCCGCGATGAACTGCCTGCTCGCGACATGCGTGAGATCGGGGCCGATCGTGCCTTGCGCTTCGGTGCCGCGCACGGTGTGACAGCGCGCGCAGTCCTGGCTCATGAACACGTCGCGGCCGCGCACGGCGATGTCGTCCGATGGCGCGATGGACGGCTGGCGCTGACGGGCCGCCCACGCTTCATACTGTGCAGGCGGATCGGCGATGACCTGAAACGCCATCAACGCGTGTTCGTAACCGCAGAACTCGGCGCATTGTCCGCGATACACGCCCGCCCTGTCCGCGCGAAACTCGATGGTCGCATCGCGGCCGGGAATCATGTCTTTCTTGCCATGAAGATTCGGCACCCAGAACGTGTGGATCACATCGGCGGCTTTCAGCGACACGACCACCGGCCGTCCGACCGGCACATGGAGTTCGTTGGCGAGCGTGAAGCCGGGCGCGTCGCCATCGTTCGCGTAGCGCACCTGCCACCACCATTGATAACCCGTCATCTCGATGCGCAACGCGTTGTCGACGGGCAGGCGCGAGAGCGCGCGGTCCGTGAGGACATCGGCGAGAACGAGACCGAAGAGCAGAAACGTGGACACGCCCGTCGCGGCGACGACCCAGAAGCGCACGCGCGGCTCGCGATGCCCGACAGCGGAGAGATCCGCAGGCGTTGCGCGATTCGCGCGAGGCGCGCGCATCATCGCGATGAGACACGCGAGCAGAATCGCCGCGAACACAACGCAGCAGACGGCCAGCGTCAGATGCCACAGGTCGAGAATGCGGCTGGCTTGAATGCCCGCGGGCGTCAATGCGCTTTGCATGGGTGCATCGTCTCTATGGACAGAAAGCGGACGTGCGACCTGATTAGCAATCGGCGTGCCGCACGCTGACGCGAGACGAGGGCATGACGGATGCTGTTTCTCTCATCGCGAGAACAGCGTGATTCAGACGGGAGAATGTCATGACCAAGGTAGCCGATGTAATGACACGAGACGTTCAGGCGATCGCGTCGGGCGACACGATTCGCCGCGCGGCCGAGCTGATGGACGAATTGAACGTGGGCGCGCTGCCGGTATGCGACGGCACGCGGCTCAAGGGCGTCGTGACGGATCGCGATATCGTGGTTCGCGCGGTATCGGCGGGCAAGGATGCTTCGTGCGCCGTGCAGGAAGTGGCGAGCGAGCCGGTGGAATGGTGCTTCGAGAGCGACGATATCGAAGACGCGATGCGCCGGATGGAACGGTTGCAGATACGCCGTATGCCCGTCGTGAACGGAGAAAAGCAACTCGTCGGGATGCTTGCGCTGGGAGATATCGCGACATGGTCGGACGGCGAAGTTGCGTCGACGCTCGGCGCGATATCGACGCCGTCCGTGCCGAGTCGCGATGAACGGAAATAGCGTCGTGTCGAAGTCCGTCCGAGCGGTACGGGATTTGCTCGCGTTGCGACAGGATGCGCGTCCCTTCAAACACCGGGAGCCGGCCGCAATCGGCCGGAATCGACAATGCTGTTTCTGTTCGTCGAAGATGATGTAAACGTCGCCGCGGCTTTCGCCGAACTGGCCGCCTCGCTCGGCCATCACGCGGACGTCGCGCGTACCGGCGGCGAGGCGCTGCGCATGACAGGCCAGACTCGCTACGACTCCGTGTTCATGGATATCGGCTTGCCGGATATCGACGGACGCAAGCTCTGCGAATTCGTGCGCTGTGCGGGCGCATCGACGGAGGCGTGCATCGTCGCGGTGACCGGTACGCGCGGATTCGACATGGATTCATCGCGTCAATTCGACGGCTATCTGCGCAAGCCCGTTACCGCATCGGAACTCACGGATGTCATCCGAAGCTGCTGAGGCGCCGTGCGTGCGACGTTGCGCGGATCGCGCGGCTACGTATCCTGCATAACATTCGCTTGAGGTGAGCGACGCTACGATCGCAGCACGACAACGCACGTGCTGCCTTCATGAACCGATACTTCACCAACACGCAGGGCGCCATCCGCCGCATCATCGATCTGAAGCGCAACGGGCCCGAGGCGAGCCGCGCGAACGTCGTCGGCCAGCAGAAGGACGGCACGGAAGTCCACGGACTCGAGCAAGTGCTTCTTCACTTGCGCATCGGACGCATCGCCCATTTCACTTGCAGCAGTTCATATGTTCAGGAGATTGTCTTCGTCAGCTAGCGACGAAGACGGCATTCGCTAGCGTCCCCTGATCGCATAGAGCCGCGTCGGTAACGCGACGGGGCTTTGCGGGTCGAACCAGCTCATGTCGGGAATGCGCGAATCCGTGACGTAGATCGTGCCGTCCGCGCCTTCCGAGAACGTGTCGGGCCAGACGAGACGCTTGTCGCGCAGCAGCGTCGTGAAGCGATCGCCGTCACGCACGCGGATCGCGTGATGTTCGACCGACGACACGTAAAGCCGTCCGCGCTCGTCGAACCAGAGACCGTCCGCGGGACCGTCGATGCCGACCGCTTCGACGCGCGACGAAACCTGCTGCGCGCTCAACTGCGCGTTCTGAAGCGCGTCGGTCGCGATGCGATACAGCGTCTTGCCCTTCACCGCCTGCCAGTACAGATAGCGCCCATCGGGCGTCAGCGCGATGCCGTCGGCGGAAAAGCTCACGCGCCGTCCGTCGGTCTGCTGCAGCGGCTTGCCGTCGACCTTCACGGTCACGCTCTTGTCGGCCTGCGTGCTCGGGTCGCCGTCGAGCACGCGGCGCGCCGAGCCGGACGCCGTATCGACAACGACGATCGCGCCGCGCACGCCCGAATCGGTGATATAGACGAAGCGGCCGTCCGGGCTGAGGCGGACATCGTTGAGATAGCTGCCTTGCGGTGCGATCGTTTCATCGAACGAATAGACATGCGCGACGCGGTTCGATGCCAGATCGATCTGCACGAGCTTCGGCGCGCCCGGCACGACGAGCGACTGCGCCGGCGCACCCGGATCGATGACCCACAGATTGCCGCGCTTGTCCGCGACGACGGACTGAACGCAGACCCAGTGATCCTGCGGCGTGACTTCATCGCGACGTGAATTGCGCCAGCTATTCCAATCGGCATCGGGATAGGGTCGCAGGTCGCCGGTGCTGCCGAGCTCGGCGACGGATATCGGCGCGTCTTCCGTCCAGCGCGGAAAGTTGACGAACGTGCGGCCATCGGGCGTCACGGTGACGCCGGTCACTTGATGCTCGAAGGTCGCGACGAGCTGAAGCCTGGCATCGCCGCGTTGCCGGTCGTGTCGGCTGGCGGTTTCCTCTGCGCTGGCCATCGGCGAGAGGGCGGCGAGGCTCAGAACGAGGAGGGTTTTGACGAGCGGTCTCATGATCGGCTCCGATTCGGGGATGCGCCATTTCAGCAATCGCAATGCCGTGGCATGGGCACAGGCGATGCTCGCATCGTGCAAACCTCTCAGCGACTCAAGCCGAATTGACAATCATACGAAGACGCCCCCGACGCATCGGCCGGTTCGATGCGCTGCGCATGTGCGTGCAATCGCTCATCGCGAGCGTGCTGACGTATGCGTGCATGAATTTCATCGGTTCATCGAGTACAACGTGGGGCGTTTTTTCCAGCCTGTTCGCGCTGCAGGTGAGCTTCGACCGCAGCCTCAAGTACGGCGTAGGCCAGATGATCGGCGCGGCAATCGGCACCGTGGTGGGCCTCGCGACGCTGCATTTCTTTCCCGATGCCGCCGATGCCTTCCCGCGACTCGGTCTTGCGACGCTCGTCACATGCCTTGCGTCGACGCTCTTCCCGACGACGAACTACAGCATCGTCGTGGCGGCGGCGCTCGCGCTCGAACCATCGGCGGGCGTTGCAGGCGCGGTGTCGCGCGCCGAAGCGATCGCGCTGGGCGCGGCCATCGGCATCGGTGTGTCGTCGAGCGTGTGGCCGCAACTGTCGCGTTCGCGCGCCTTCGAGATCATGGGCGAGCTTCTCGATGACTGCCGTGCGTTGCTCGCGACGATGCCGATCCTCGGTCCGCTCGAAAACCGCGAACGCGTCGATGCGCTGCATGAGCGCTTTCTGCGCCATCTCGTCGAAGCGCGCGCGGTCTGCGGCGAGACGCGCGTGCGTGCGCGCTTCGAAACCGGATCGTCGCTCGGCGCCGCGCTCGTCGCTTTCGAAACGCTATGGCATGGACTGGTGCTGCTCGATCGCATCGGGCAATCGCAATGCGGCTGGCTGACGAACGAGGAAACGGAGCCGCTCGCGGAGCGCATCGAACTCGTGCGCGATTGCGCAAGCGGCTATCTGCAGGCACTGGCTGCATGGATGCGCGGCGGCGCACCGCTGCCGCCTGCCGAACGCTTCCTCGGGCCGCTGAACGATGCGTCCGCTGCCGTCCAATCGGATATCGCGAACGTGATTCTCGGCTACGCGAACGACTCACGGCAGTTGCAGGCGTTGTCGACGCTGTCGTTCGCACTGGAACAGATCAAGGCGAATCTCGCGAATATCGCCGGCGTGCTGGAAACACGCTTCGATCGATCCGCGTAAGCCGTTTGCAAGACGACGGCACACCATCTGCTCTGTCTTCCGACCACCTACGGCAATCGGATATGAGCAAGAACAGCAAAGCGAACAAAGGCATGCCCGCGCCCGATGACCGGCAGGCGCTTCTGACCGAACTGCGCCGTTGCAAAATGGCGCGCTCGCCGCACGCGTACGTCAGGGGCAATACCGAACGATTCTATGAGTGGGTGATGGAGGCGAACGGCGATTCGTTGCCTCGCGGCCCGGCGGTGTGGATTTGCGGCGACTGCCACACAGGCAATCTCGGACCGATTGCCAATGCCAAAGGCAAAGTGGAAATCCAGATTCGCGACCTCGATCAGACGGTGATCGGCAACCCGGTGCATGACGTCGTTCGTCTGGGCTTGTCGCTTGCGACGGCTGCGCGCGGATCATCGTTGTCGGGGCTGAACGTCGTGCGAATGATCGAGGCGCTGGCCGCAGGATATGAATCGGCATTCGCGGATGAAGTCATCGACATCAAGCGTCCCGAACCCGTTCACGTGACGATGAAGGAAGCCGTGCATCGATCGTGGCAGCATCTCGCGCGCGAGCGCATCGAGGACCTGCATCCGACGATTCCCTTGGGCAAACGCTTCTGGCCGCTTGCCGGAGACGAGCGAAAGGCGATCGAAGCGCTCTTCGCCGATGAGGACATCGCAAGCCTGCCGACGAGCCTGAAGGGACGCAAGGATTCGGGCGAGATCGTCGTGCTGGACGCGGCGTACTGGGTGAAGGGTTGCAGCTCGCTCGGCCGTCTGCGTTATGCGGTCCTGCTCGATGTCGATGGTGGCGTCGTCGAAGGCGACGACCTGTGTCTGATGGACATCAAGGAAGGCGTGAAGGCCGCCGCGCCCCGTTACGACGACGTCGCGATGCCGCGCGACAACGCCTTGCGCGTCCTCGAAGGCGCGCGAAACCTGTCGCCGTTTCTCGGTGAACGCATGCGCGCGGCCCGCCTGCTCGATCGCGGCGTGGTGATCCGCGAGTTGTTGCCGCAGGACATGAAACTCGAGATCGAGCAACTCGGCAAGGATGACGCGATGCACGTCGCGCATTATCTCGCGGGTGTCGTAGGCAAGGCGCATGCGCGTCAGATGGACGACGCAACGAAGCGCGAGTGGCGAGCCGAACTCGGCCGCAATCGATCGAAGACCATCGACGCGCCGCTATGGCTTTGGAACAGCATCGTGCAGTTGGTGAGCAACCACGAAGCGGGCTACCTCGAGCATTGCCGTCGTTACGCGACCGACGCGTGAGGGTACGCATCGCTTCAAAGCATCGGCATATGCAGATGATGCGGATCGGCCATCATGTCCGCCACGCGCCTTAGCGCTTCGCGGCAATCCTCGCGATCCTGTGGCCCGCCGAGACACAGCCGCAGCGCATTCGGCGGATTGCCATCGGTAGAGAACGCGGCGCCGGCCACCGCGCCGATGCCTTGATTGCGCAACTGCAACGCGAGTTCCGGCGCGCTCCAGTCGGACATCGAAGGCACGGGCAGCCAGAGATGAAACCCTTGCGGATCCGCGTCGAAGGCGAGACCTCGAAGCTCCGCCGACGCGATAGCCTGCCTCGCCGCCGCTTCATCGCGAATGGAATCGAGCACGTCGGCGGCGGTGCCATCGTTGATCCATTGCGTTGCGAGCAGCACGGTGAACGGGCTCGGCATGACCGACGTCGCCCGCAACGCTCCCGCGATGCGCTGAGTCTGCCGCGACGTCGGCGCCTTCAGATACGCGACACGCAACCCCGCGCCAAGCGTCTTCGATAAGCCGGTTACGTGATACGTCAGTTCGGGTGCGAGTTCGGCAAGCGTGGCGGGTGCATCGCAAGGCAACATGCCGTAAGGCTCGTCCTCGATGATCGGGACGTTATAACGCAAGGCCACATCGGCCAGCGCTTCGCGCCGCTGCCGCGTCAACGTCAACGTGCTCGGATTCTGCAAGGTCGGATTGCAATAGAAGCCGCCGGGCTTTTCCGTTCGGCACAATGCCTCGAACGCATGCGGCAGCGGTCCTTCATCGTCGCGCAACACGGCTTGCAGACGCACGCCCAGTTGCGATGCGATCGCCTTGATCCCCGGATAAGCGAGCGAATCCAGACAGATCATTTCACCCGGCCGCGCAAGCTGCGAAACGAGCGCGACGAGCGCGCCATGAATGCCGGGACAGACGAGCACGGTATCGACATCGACATCGGGAATGCGCGCCTTGAGCCACTCGCGGCCCGCAACGCGATCCGCCGTCGTGCCGCCGAAGTCCTGATAGCGCAGCAACTGAAACGGATCGGCTCGTTCCATCAGACTCGCCGCCGATGCACGCAGCCGCGCCGCGAGCGCGGGCGGTTCGGGTGGCATGTTCATCGACATCTCGACACTGCTGCCGCCCGCGAGCGGCAAGGTCTGCGTCCTGCCGCGCACGAACGTGCCGCTGCCTGCGCGTGAATCCAGCAGGCCGCGTTTGCGCGCTTCGGCATACGCGCGCGCGACGGTCGTGTAGTTGAGCCCGAGCAGATCGGCGAGGTCGCGCAGACCGGGCAGCCGGTCTCTCGGACGAAGCCGGCCGCTCGCCAAGTCTTCCTCGATCAGATCGGGAATCGTCAGATAAGCGGGCTTTCTGCTGTCTTCAAGCTTCCTGACCCAGTGATGCGCAAGCTGATTCATGACCGCGATGTCTCCGGCGATGGTTCGGATGACCTTAGCATGACAAAACAATCGATCGAAAAGAGATCGCATGCGTTGATCGCACTTGATTGCATTGATCGCATCGATGCACGGCTTCGGTGTGCCGCGCACCATGCACACGCTTTTCTGCGCTGAAATCGTGCGTGGGGTAGGCGGGCATGAGCGAGGCGGCGCGTCGCGAAGGCCCGTGAATCAAGGCTTCCGCAAAAAATTTTCGCTTCCCGCATGCAAGATCGTTTTGCTTGATTGCAAAGTGATTGCATTTCGCGGGCCAATCATTGGCATATCCGTTGCGTTTTAGCGTTCGCCGTCGCGATGAATGCGATCGACCACGATCGAGAGCGACGGCTCGTTCGCGAACCCATACATCGGAGAATGCCATGCCCGCAGTCAATCAACCGCTTCACAAGAACGGCGACTTTCTGGTCGACTACGAAGAGAAAGTCTTCGAGGATGTGAAGGCCGAACCCGGCGAAAAGGCGCTCGTCACGTTTCATACGGTTGCGTTCGAAGGCTCGATCGGCTTCGTGAACATGCTGCAGGCCACGCGTCTGCAACGCAAGGGTTTCGATACGTCGGTGCTGCTCTACGGTCCCGGCGTCACGCTCGGTCTGCAACGCGGTTTTCCGACGCTCGGCGACGAAGCCTTCCCCGGCCATCTCAACTTCAACAAGCAACTGCAGAAGTTCATGGCCGAAGGCGGCAAGGTGTACGCGTGCCGCTTCGCATTGCAGGCGCTTTACGGACACGGCGAAGCCTCGCTGATCGAAGGCATTCGTCCGATCAACCCGCTCGACGTGCTCGATCTCCAGTTGCTTCATCGCAAGGAGAATGCGCTCGTCATCCATACGTGGACCGTGTGACGATCATGGCCGATGCCCTTTCGAAAAAGCGCATCGTGCGCGCCGCCGCCGTGCAGATCACGCCGGACTTCGAGCGTCCGAACGGCACGCTCGACCGCGTCTGCACGGCCATCGACGAAGCCGCGGCGCAGGGCGTGCAGCTCATCGTGTTCCCCGAGACCTTCGTGCCGTATTACCCGTATTTCTCGTTCGTGCGCGCGCCGGTGGCATCGGGCGCGGATCACATGAAGCTCTACGAGGAAGCGGTCGTGGTGCCGGGGCCGGTCACGCAGGCGGTGGCCGAACACGCGCGGCTCGCGAACATGGTCGTCGTGCTCGGCGTGAACGAGCGCGATCACGGCAGCCTGTACAACACGCAGCTCATCTTCGATATTGACGGCAAGCTGCTGCTCAAGCGCCGCAAGATCACGCCGACGTTTCATGAACGCATGATCTGGGGACAAGGCGACGCAGCCGGTCTCAAGGTCGTCGAAACGGGCGTCGGACGAGTCGGCGCGCTCGCGTGCTGGGAGCACTACAACCCGCTCGCGCGCTATGCGCTGATGACGCAGCACGAAGAGATCCATTGCAGCCAGTTCCCCGGCTCGCTGGTCGGTCCGATCTTCGCGGAGCAGATCGAAGTGACGATCCGCCATCACGCGCTCGAATCGGGCTGCTTCGTCGTCAACGCGACGGGCTGGCTCACCGATGCGCAGATCGAAGCCGTCACGCCCGACCCGAATCTGCAACGCGCGCTGCGCGGCGGCTGCAACACGGCGATCGTCTCGCCCGAAGGCCAGCATCTCGCCGAGCCTTTGCGCGAAGGCGAGGGCATGGTGATCGCCGATCTCGACATGGCGCTCATCACGAAGCGCAAACGCATGATGGATTCGGTCGGTCATTACGCACGGCCCGAACTGCTGAGCCTCGCGATCAACGATCGCCCGGCATCGCCCGTCACTTCCTTCAAGGACACCGAACACGATGAGCGCCCGAGAGAACCTGCCGGCATCGACACGGCAATTGATGACTGAGCTTCAGTCGACGGGCCTGCGGCTCGTCGATCCGCGCGCGGGCGTGTCGAGCCGGCGCGGCGGCGCGGGACCGTCGGATCACAAGGCGGTCACGGTCGATGGCGTGACCATCATGGTGCCCGTGCATACGAGCACCGCGTGGGAATCGCCGTTCGTCGCCGGGGAGCCCGATGCGAACGGCAAGAGCGCGCTGATGCGCAACACCATTCCGATCGCGAGCATCAGCTTTCCGAAGACGCCGCGCTTCTATGCGATGCAGACGCTCGACGGCGTGCCTTACTCGCACATCGCGACGCTGCATAGCGCCGACGTGCTCGCGACGACCGTGCTGCAAACCTGCATCCGCTACGAGAGCCGGCGCAAGTCGTGCAGGTTCTGCGCGATCGGCCAGTCGCTCGCGGCGGGGCGCACAATCGCGCGCAAGACGCCGGAGCAGCTTGCCGAAGTCGCGCGCGCAGCCGTGCTTCTCGATGGCGTCAAGCATATGGTGCTCACGACCGGCACGCCGCCCACATCCGATCGCGGCGCGCAGATCCTTCGCGAAAGCGCGTTCGCGATCAAGGCCGCGGTCGATCTGCCGATCCAGGCGCAATGCGAGCCGCCCGACGACGATCGCTGGTTCGAGCGCATGAAGGCAAGCGGCATCGACACGCTCGGCATGCATCTCGAAGCGGTGACGCCTTCCGTGCGCGAACGCATCATGCCGGGCAAGGCGACGGTGCCGGTCGCGCGTTACATGGAAGCCTTCGAGGCGGCGGTCGCCGTATTCGGACGCGGACAGGTGAGCACGTACATTCTCGCGGGACTCGGCGACAGCGCGCAGGCCATCGTCGATACGGCGCGCGAGCTCATCGCGCTCGGTGTGTATCCGTTCGTCGTGCCCTTCGTGCCGATCAGCGGCACGCCGCTCGAAGATCATCCCGCGCCCACGCCCGAATTCATGCGCTCGGTGCTGGCGCCCATCGGCGCGATGCTCGCAAACGCCAACATGCGTTCCGCCGATATCAAAGCGGGCTGCGGCAAATGCGGCGCGTGCTCGTCGCTTTCTTCGTACGAGGTGTGACATGTTCGTCGAAGCCATCGAGGGCGATGCATTCGATCTCGCCTATACGCCGGTCGAATATCGCGTCAAGTGGGCGACGCTGCCGTGGGAAGCGGATGAAGCGTACAAGCTGCGCCGCGCGGTGTTCTGCATCGAGCAGGGCGTGTTCGTCGGCGACGATCGCGACGAGACCGACGAACGCGCGCAACTGCTCGTTGCGCTGAGTTGCGTCGCGGGCATGCCGGAGCAGGTCGTCGGCACGGTACGCATCCACGAGACGCAGCCGCGGGTGTGGCTCGGCTCGCGGCTCGCCGTGCACGCCGCTTTCCGTTCGCACGGCAAGATCGGCTCGACGCTGATCCGGCTCGCGGTGTCGAGCGCACACGCGCTCGGATGCGAGACTTTTCTCGCGCATGTGCAGGCGCAGAACGTGCCGCTTTTCCGGCGTCTGCGCTGGGACACGCAGCGGGAAGAGACGCTCTTCGGCCGCCCGCATCATCTGATGCGCGCGCAACTCGATGCGTATCCGCCGTGCGTCACGCCGCAAAGCGGATTCGTCGCGCTGGCGCGGAGGCCGTCGTGAACGCGCTGGCCGGTCTCGTCGAACGCTTGCGCGAGAGTCGCGGCTTTCGTCACAAGAGCGATATCTCGGGCGTGTTGTCGCGGCTGCCTGAAGGCGCTCAGGCCGTGCCGATAGGCGACGACTGCGCCGCGATTCCCGATGGCGACGGCTATCTGCTCTTCGCCATCGAAGGGCTGGTGAGCGACTTCGTGCGCGCGATGCCGTGGTTCGCGGGCTACAGCGGCGTGATGGTGAACGTGAGCGATATCTACGCGATGGGCGGACGTCCGCTCGCCGTCGTCGATGCGCTGTGGAGCGGCGACGCGCAAGCGGCATCCGAGGTGCTCGCGGGCATGGCGGCGGCATCGTCGGCGTATGGCGTGCCGATCGTCGGCGGCCATAGCAACGTGCGCAGCGACCGCGCGCAGCTCGCGGTGGCGATCGTCGGGCGGGCCAGGAAGCTTTTGACGAGCTTCGACGCGCGCCCCGGCGATGCGCTCGTGATGGCCGTCGATTTGCGCGGCCGTTTCGAGGAGCCTTATCCGTTCTGGAATGCATCGGTGAGCGCGCCTGCTGGCCGCGCGCGCGGCGATTACGAACTGCTGCCCGCGCTAGCCGAAGACGGCCTGTGCGATGCCGCGAAGGACATCAGCATGGCGGGCGCGCTCGGCACCGCGCTGATGTTGCTCGAATGCTCGAAGGCCGGCGCGCGCATCGATCTCGATGCGTTGCCCTGTCCCGAAGGCGTCGATTTCGAGCGTTGGCTCACGGCGTTTCCGAGCTTCGGCTTCGTGCTGTCCGTGCGTCCCGAACAGGTCGATGAAGTGCTCGCGCGCTTTGCTTCGCGCGATCTCGCGAGCGCGGTGATCGGCGAAGTGGATGCATCGCGTGAAGTCGTGTTGACGCGCGACGGCGATGCCGCGTTGCTATGGAACCTGCACGAGGAGCCGTTCATATGCGCGCGATGAACCCCGCAACCGAGGCTACACCATGCCAGTGATGCATTTTCTGATTCGTTGGCCCGACGGCGTCGAGGCGAACTGCTATTCGCCTTCGACGGTCGTCGGCGAGTATTTCGCGGCAGGCGAAAGCTATAGCGTCGGCGATTTCGTCGCGCGTTCGCGCGAGGCGCTGCACATCGGCTCGGAGCGCGTGCGGGAGAAATACGGCTTCGCGTGCTCGGCCGCGCTCGATCAGCTTGCGCGCATCGAAGAGGATGCGAGCCGCTTCAGCGAAGCGCACGAGGCACGGGTCACCGTGCTGGCGCTCGATTGACTCACTTGTCGAATGGTAGAGGGATTGAATATGTCGAACATCGATTCAGCACAGACCGCGCCGGCGCATTACAGCGTGATCGTCATCGGCGGCGGACAGGCCGGGCTTTCGGCCAGCTACTTCCTGAAGCAGGCCAGCATCGATCATCTCGTGCTGGAGAAGCACAGCGTCACGCACACATGGCGCACGCAACGCTGGGACACGTTCTGCCTCGTGACGCCCAACTGGCAATGCGCGTTGCCGGGGCATCCGTATCAGGGCGCGGACCCGCACGGCTTCATGAAGAAGGACGAGATCATCGACTATCTCGATGCGTTCATCGCCAAGGTGAATGCGCCGGTGCTCGAGGGCGCGGCGGTCACGCGCGTCACGCGCGACGCGCAAGGACGCTTCGCCGTGACGAGCACGCGCGGCGCGTTCACGGCGGATCAGATCGTGGTCGCGTCGGGCGGCTATCACACGCCGATCGTGCCGCGCATGGCCGAGCGTCTGCCCGCTGACATCGTGCAGGTGCAGTCATCGGAATATCGCAACGCCGGTGCGCTGCCGCCCGGCGCGGTGCTAGTCGTCGGCTCGGGTCAGTCAGGCGCGCAGATCGCGGAAGATCTGCATCTGTCGGGACGCAAGGTTCATCTCGCGGTCGGCGAGGCGCCGCGTTGCGCGCGGTTTCATCGCGGTCGCGATGTCGTCGACTGGCTCGCGGACATGCGCTATTACGACATGCCCGTGACCGATCATCCGCTGCGCGAAGGCGTGCGCGACAACACCAATCATTACGTCACGGGCCGCGACGGCGGACGCGACATCGATCTGCGCCGCTTCGCGCTCGAAGGCATGGAACTGTTTGGCCGGCTCGAAGACTTCCGTGACGGCAAGCTGCGTTTCGCGACCAACCTGCGCGCGAATCTCGATGACGCCGACGATACCTATAACCGCATCAACGCGAGCATCGACGGTTTCATCGCGAAGCACGGCATCGACGCGCCTCCCGCCGCGCCTTATGTACCCATCTGGCAGCCGCAGGAAGAGCGCGCGGAGCTCGACCTGCAGGCGAGCGGGATCACATCGATCGTATGGTGCATAGGGTTCACGCCGGACTTCGCGTGGCTCGATGCGCCGGTGTTCAACGGACGCGGTTATCCATCGCATACGCGCGGCGTGACGGCGGTGAAGGGCCTCTATTTCGTCGGCTTGCCGTGGCTGCATACGTGGGGCTCGGGCCGCTTCTCCGGCGTGGCGCGCGATGCGCAATACATCGTCGATGCGGTGTGCGCCGAGCGGGCAAACGCGCCGGAGCGCGCGTCGATCGCGTGCGCGTAAAGGAAGCTCATGCCTCGTCACGACGATACGTATCGCGCCGGCATGCCGCAGCTCAATTGCGCGGGGCTCTCGGAGAACTGGCTGCTGAAAGAGTGCGGCGACCGGCATTGGGACGCGCTCGCACGCGAAACGGCGAGCGACTTCATCTCCGACGAAGGCGGCCGCGCGTATGCCGCGTTCACGTCGATCCGGCTGCGCGCCGAAGGCATGCACGATGTGCGCGAGAACGACGCGCTCTGCATACGCACCGAGCTTTCGCGTGTGGGTCCGGTGCGGCACTTCAGCGAGCATCGCGTAAGCGGCAAAGGCGGCACGATCGCCGCGTTGTCGATGATGTCCACCTTCGTGCGACGCACCGAAGCGCGCAACAATCGCTCGGTCGCGCGGGCGAGCTTTGCGAACCTCAAAGGCGAGATCGCGCCGATGAATCCGCTCATCGCCGACATGCAGGATAGGGCGCGCAAGCTGCGCCTGCGTGAAGCAGGAGCGAGCATCGACGGAATCGCTTTGCACGAGGCGGAATGCGCGCCGGTCGAGTTTATGCCGTGCCCGTACAGCGACTTCAACGGCGCCGACTTTCTGTACTTCGCGAGCTTCCAGGCGTTCGTCGATCGTGCGGAATGGCAAACGTGGCGTCTCGCGGACTTGCCCGCGCTCGTGTCGCGCGAGCTGCATTATCACGGCAACATCAACGTCGGCGAAGGGCTGCGGGCCACGTTTCGGCGCGTGTCGATCGACGATGCGCGCATCGCGCACTGGTGCGAGATCGAGCGCACGCGCGATGGCGTGAAGATCGCCGACGTGCTGACACACAAGACACGGAGACGCGCATGAACCGCGTACCGCGCAAGCCGCTTTACACGGCGGTCGATCTGGAAGGTCTCGCGCATCTCGACTCGATGCCCGGCGCCGCGCCGTTCGTGCGCGGACCGTATCCGTCGATGTACACGACGAGACCGTGGACCCTGCGCCAGTACGCCGGTTACGCCGATGCCGCCGATTCGAACCTCGCGTTTCGCCGGGCGCTCGATCGCGGCGCGCAGGGCTTGTCCGTCGCGTTCGATCTGCCGACGCAACTCGGCTACGACTCGACCGACGATGAAGCGCGCGCCGATGTCGGTCTTGCGGGCGTGGCCATCGATACCGTCGACGACATGGCCCGTCTTTTCGAAGGCATCGCGCTAGAACGCGTCTCCGTGTCGATGACGATGAACGGCGCCGTGCTGCCCGTGCTCGCGGCGTACATCGTCGCGGCGGAGGAACGCGGCATCGCGATGGCGTCGCTCTCCGGCACCGTGCAGAACGACATCCTCAAGGAGTTCATGGTGCGCAACACCTGCGTGTTCGCGCCGGAACCGTCGATGCGAATCGTCGCGGATGTCGTGCAGTTTTTGAGCGAGCGGATGCCGCGCTTCAAGGCGCTGTCCGTTTCGGGTTATCACTTTCAGGAAGCGGGCGCGGATGCATCGCTGGAGCTGGGGCTGACGTTCGCCAACGCCCGCGCGTATGTGCGTGCGCTGCGCGCGCGCGGCCTGAACGCGGATGCCGTCTGCGAGCAACTGAGCTTTTTCTTCGGCGTCGGCGCGGACTTCTTTGCGGAGATCGCGAAGCTGCGCGCGGCGCGGCTCATCTGGTCGAGCATGGCCGAGGAAGAGGGCGCGACGTTGGCGAAGAGTTGCGCGCTGCGGATGCATTGCCAGACGTCGGGCTGGTCGCTCGGCGCGACGCGCACGCAAAACAATATCGTTCGCACGACCGTCGAAGCGATGGCGGCAGTGTTCGGCGGCACGCAATCGCTGCACACGAATGCACATGACGAAGCGCTTGCGTTGCCATCGGCATCCGCTGCGCAGCTCGCACGCGACACGCAATTGATTCTTCAGCACGAGATGGGGCTGTGCGAGGTCGTCGATCCGTGGGCGGGCTCGTACATGATGGAATCGCTGACGGCGAGCGTCGCGGCTCAAGCGCGCGAGATCGTCGACGAAATCGAGGCGCGCGGCGGTGCGCTCGAAGCAATTCGCACGGGCTGGGTTCATCGGCGGATTCAGGAGCGTGCGGCGGCGACGCAGGCGCGCATCGATTCGGGAACGCAGACGATCGTCGGCGCGAACGCGTTTATTGCCGACGATGCCGACGACGATGCGCCCGCCCGTCTCGCGATCGATGGCGAACGCGTGCGCGTGCAGCAGTCGCACAGAATCGCCGACGTGCTGCGTCGGCGTGACGAATCTCGCGTGCGTACCGCGCTCGCCGCATTGACGCGCGCCGCACGCAACGATGCCGGCAATCTGCTCGCGCTGACGATCGATTGCATGCGCGCCCGCGCGACCGTGGGTGAATGCACGCGCGCGCTGGAAGCCGTGTGGCCGCGTCATGATCCGGCATCGGCGAATACGACACGCGTGTACGGTGAATGTCGCCATGACGACGACGCATGGCACACGGCGTGCGCTCGCGTCGCGCAACTCGGCGAAACGCTCGGCCGAAAGCCATGCATGTTGATCGCGAAACTGGGACTCGACGGACACGATCGCGGCGCGAATGTCGTGGCGTGCGCGCTGGAAGATGCAGGCTTCGATGTGACGGCTACCGGATTGTTTGCATCGCCGGCGCAGGCCGCGAAGCTCGCTGCGCAACGGCCGTACGATGTCATCGGCGTCTCGTCGCTTGCCGGTGCGCACAGCACGCTCGTGCCTCGATTGCTGCGCGAGCTTGCGGAGCGCGACGTGCACACGCCGCTCGTCGTCGGCGGAATCGTGCCCGACGAAGACGCCTTCTTGCTGCGAAAGAAAGGCGTCGCCGACATATTCAATCCAGGTTCGACGATGCACGAGATCGTCGAACGGCTGGTGAAGTTGATCTGCCCGGACGCGCGCTCCGAATCGCGCCTGGTCACTTCGCAGGCCGACTTCAGATGACGTCGCTCAGCGACTTGATCCATCCGGCGATGACCACGATCCCGAGCATGGCGACGACCGCTTTGCGAACCATCGACAAGCGGTCATGTCCGTCCGAAGACCTGCCCAATTTGCCGGCGAGCGCGCCGATCATCGAAGCGGGAAGGGCGGCCAGCGACGCCACGCCGAGGTACAGCAGCACCGACGTCATGCTCGACTCGAACGTCGATTGCGCGTTGAGGTCGATGGTCACGAGGCCGCCCACGCTCATCACCGCGCCCGCGATCGATCCGGCGCACAAGCCGTAGAGCGCGTTGAAGGCGCCCCGACGCGACGCCGCGATCAGCGCCGCGAGCGCCGCCGTCAGCGCGATCGGCATGACGATCGCGAAGCCGCTTTCGCCCGCGCGTTGCGCGACGTGCAGCAGCGCGGAGAACGTCGCGTAGATCGTGCTTTCGGCATCGTGCGGAAGGAAGCGGCGAAACCGCAACAGTTCGATCCAGAGACAGAAGACGAGCCCGGCGATGATGCCCGTCGACAGCGCGCGGCCCGGTCTGAACTCGGGAAGACGCAAGCGGAATGCGTCGTCGAGAAAGACCCACGACGACGGCGCGAGCTCGCGGCGCGCGCGGCCGAACCATCGCGATGCCCACGGAAAAAGCCACGACCCGAACGCCGCGATGACCACCGGCGGCGCGGCCATCACGAGCGACGTATAGAACGTCTGATGCGGCCCGAGCGTCACGATCGACATCGACGCGAACGTGCCCCACGCGAACATCCCCGCGACGCCCGCGATGGAAACCGCGCTCGTCAGCCTGAGCGCGAAAAGCGGCGAGCGGCTTCTCACGGCGACGCCAGTCCACGCGGCGGCCGAGCGCGCGATCCAGTCGCAGATCATCCAGCATCCGATGGCCGCGAGCACGAGCGCGACCGCGTGGACTTCGAGCACCGTCGTCAGCGTGTCGGCGGTCATGCGCGGCTGGGCCGGGCCGCCCCAAAGCAGCCCCGCGCCGAGGAGCATCTGATTGACGAAGTAGCCGAGCGCGAACACGGCGCCCGCCGCCGCCGTGCCCTTCACCGGATCGCGGCCGTTCAGCACCGCTGCATAGGCGCCGCGCCAGACGCCCGTCGTGAGCGCGCCGATCGCGAAGATCATCACGGCGAGCGGCACCACCGCCGACGCGATGATCGTCACGCGCAAGACCGCCGCTTGCGCTTCGCCGGGCACGAGGCCGAGCACGAGACCGTTCATCGTTTCGATGACGACGCCCGCGCCGAAGCCGATGCCGAGCGCATCCCACTTGCCGAGGCGAAAGAGCGGCGTGGTGTCGGCGAGCACGGCGCGACGCGCATCGCCGCGCGGATGCAGGCTCAGGAACGTGCGCGCGCGCTTGTTGCTGTCGTCGCGCATCCGCGCGAGCACACGATCGACGTGAACGGGCGAGCCGTCCCATTGCGACGCTTGCACGTCCGCGTAAAACTCCCTCACGCGCAGCACCGACGCGCCCGACAGCAGCACGAGCGCGCTCCACAGCACGGTCTTTGCGAGCAGCCAGGCGGTGTCGCGCAGCGCGTGCCCGGCAAACAGAGCGACGCCGAGCAAGGGCACGACGCTCACGATGACGAACGCGAAACACGCGGCAATCGTCATGAACGTCTTGTCGATGTCACGGTTACGGATGTGCGCCAGTTCATGCAGGACGATCGCGCGGAAGGCGGCGCGATCCGCGTAGAAATAATTGGCGACGAACGCGCCGGAGAGCGCGACGTAATAGTCGCGGCGACGCCCGAACGTGACCGGCAGGCCGGTCGCGAGCGGAATCCAGACGAACGCGGGCGGCGGATTCAACTGCGCTTCGCCGCAAAGGGCGATGAGGGCATCGAAAAGACCGGGCGGATCGTCCTTTGCGATCGGCACGAGCCGCTGCGACTTCAGCTTCCACGCGGGAAAGCGCCAGTAGAAGACGCCGGCGAGCGCGAGCGTCGCGACGATTCCCGCGACTTTCCACGCCATTTGCGGCCGCAGAAGCGCCATGCAATGCGCGAATTGCGGTGCGAACTGCACACGCATTTCCGAAGCGGACAGCACGTCCCGAGTCAGTAATCGCGGATCGAAAACGCCCGCGAACATATCCGACGCGCACGCGACGAGCTTTTCCGTCGCCTCGACGTGCAGGCTTTCCCAGAAATGCCCATAGAACTGGATGCTGACGCACACGATAAGCACGATCAGCAGATCGAACCTCAGCGCGACGTCGGACGGAAACGGCAACGGATTGAGCCGCGGTCTGCGCGTGTTCGTCGTGACGGATTGCAGCACGATTCGCTCACTTCTTCGGCAGGGCCAGTTGCGCGACGACGGCATCGGCGAGGTGCGCGGCTTGTGCGCGATCGAGACGCAGGCGCGAGCCGGCCGCGATCACATGGCGATGGACTTCGCCCAACTGTTCGGGGCTCAGGATCGCGACGGCTTCGGGTTCTTCGCCCCGGAACATCTTCCGCACGCGCGCGGACACTTCTTCGCCGATGGCCGTTTCCGCCGCCTTGAGCGCGATGCCGCCGAGGATCGGCATGATTTCCGACACGACTTGAAGCACGAGCGGCGTGAAGAGGATCGAGAACGATTCGGCGCCAAAGCCGAGCGCGGCATCGCGATTTTTCGATGCCTTCATCGCGGCGTCCGGATCGGCAAACCACGCCGCGCTCGCCGCCGCGAAAAGCGGCAGCTCGTTCGGCGCGAGCTGCATCAGGACATTGCGGGACAAGTCCCGGATCAGGTCGTGTTCGGCGGTCGAGCCCATGTGTTGTCTGAACGCGTGGCTGCGTCTTCGTGTGTGGAAGAAAAGTGTTCGTCGTTAAGGACGAAGCAGCGCACCCGGTTCTGAACCGTTGCGGTCAACACTTCCGAACAAAATGTGCGCTACCGCACGTTTCGCCGCCTTTCAGTTTGTTTTAACGATTGAAGCCCGTTCGCTGATAACACGACTAGCGCGGCTCAAAACAGGGCATGTTTTCGCTTCACTGGTGCTCGGTGAAAACGCGCGTCACTTTCCAAACGTTTGCTTCGTAAAAACTCAATCGTCAGACAAACAGGCGCGAACCTTGCATTGATCGGGATACAAAACCGACCCTACGAAGAAGCCACATGTCCAATCCGCAAGCTATCGTCGATCTGACACATGAAGTCAAACGCCTCGCCTCGGGCAAGATCAGCGACATCAACGATATCAACCGCGAGACCACCTTCCTGGCACTGAACGCGCTGATCGAAGCTGCCCGCGCCGGCGATGCGGGCAAGGGCTTCGCTGTCGTCGCCAAGCAGGTGAAGCATGTATCGACACGTATCTCCGACATCACGGCCGGCCTCAACAAAGAGCTTGCCGGATCGCTTGCGACGCTCACGGAACTCGGCGACAGCATGATCGAGCGGATGCGATCGCTCGACGGTCAGCGGTACACGGACCTTGCGTTGAACATGATCGACATCATCGACCGCAACCTGTACGAGCGCTCCTGCGACGTGCGCTGGTGGGCGACGGACTCGGCATTGGTCGGATGTCTCGCCGATGAGCGCGCGGCGGCGCGCGATCATGCCTGCAGCCGCCTCAAGGTCATCCTGGATAGCTACACGGTTTATCGGGATCTCTGGGTCGTCGATGCGAACGGCGTGGTCGTGGCGAACGGACGTCACTCGACTTACGCGGTGCGCGGGCAGAACGTGGCGGGCGCGGAGTGGTACAAGGCCGCAATGAAGACGGCGTCGGGCGCGCAATACGTGGCGTCGGATGTCGAGACAGTCGCGCCGCTCGACAACGCACAGGTCGCGACGTATTCGACGGCGATTCGCGAGGGCGGCGCGCCGGATGGTCGCGTGCTCGGAGCGCTCATCATCTTCTTCGACTGGGCGCCTCAAGCCGAGACCGTCGTCAAAGGCGTTCGCCTGAGCAACGAAGAGTGGGCGCGCTCGCGCTGTCTGATCCTGGATTCGTCGTTTCGGGTGATCGCCGCGTCGGATGGCAAGGGCATCCTCAACGAGCGCTTTCGCTTGCAGACGGGCGGCAAGGAATCGGGCTTCTACCGCGATGCCGGCGGTGCAGTCGTATCGTTTGCAGCGACGCCCGGTTACGAGACCTATCGCGGTCTGGGCTGGTACGGCGTCATCTGCCAGATGCCGGCATGAGACATCGGCGGCCGCTCAACGGCGCGGACTTCGCTTCTTGCGCTCGCGAAGTTCGCTGCCTGTATCGACCGGCGTGAAGGGCGCCTGAAACCGGCTGACCAGGAAATCGATGAACGCGCGCGCGCGAGCAGTCTGATTCTTCTGCCGCGGATAGTAGACGAAGAGATCGGCCGAGGGCAGCACGGTGTTCGGCATCACGAGATTGAGCCTTCCGCTTTGCACGTACTTCGCGAGATCCCATTCCGAGCGGATCAGAATGCCGTGTCCGTCGAGCGCCCAGCGAAGCACGATATCGCCGTCATTGCTCGACAGCGCGCCCTTGACCTTGATCGCCTCGATGTGGTCATTGACGATATAGCGCCACACGCCGTAGGCATCGTCGTTCTGTCGATGAATGATGCAGCGATGCCGAGCCAGTTCTTCGACGCGCTCCGGCGTGCCGTATTTCTCGAGATATTTCGGCGACGCGCATAAGAACCGCCGGTTGCTCATGATTCGCCGCGCACTGAGCCGGCTGTCCGGAAGATCGCCGAAGCGTATCGCCAGATCGAACGCGCCTTCGATCAGATCGACAGGACGGTCCGTTACTTCGAACTGGACTTCGACGCCCGGATAGCGCTTCGCGAATTCCGAAACGATCGGGGCGATGGTCGTCCGGCCGAATCCGAGCGTTGCATTGATGCGCAACGGGCCTTGCGGATCGCGGCTCGCGACCGATAACGCCTCTTCCATCTCACGCACCTGTCCGACGATGTGAGTCGCGTAGCGCAGATACGTTTCCCCTTCGGGCGTGAGGCTGACGCTGCGGGTCGTCCGGTTGACGAGGCGCACGCCGAGCCTTTGCTCGATGACGCCAAGCCGCTTGGTCGCGGCGGGCGGAGACAGATCGAGCGCACGCGCCGCCCCCGACAAACTCCTGAGCTTCGCAAGCAGGATAAAGAACTCGAAGTCGGTCGCGGTCTGCGTTTCGGTATTCACCGGATGTGAATAATGATGTGAACGGAAGTGCAGTTTAGCAGCGTTCGTCGCGGGTAAGCTACGTTCCACGTTGCAGCCGCCGGGTTGCAATACCTGCCAAGACCCTGGAGACATTGCCGTGAGAATCGTCGAAATCCGCGAGAAGACCGTACCGATCAGTTCACCCATCCGTAACGCCTACATCGACTTCAGCAAGATGACGTTGAGCGTGGTTGCCGTCATCACCGATGTCATGCGCGATGGCGAGCCGGTCGTCGGCTACGGCTTCAACTCGAACGGCCGCTACGGCCAGGGCACGCTGATGCGCGAGCGCTTCATTCCGCGCATCCTCGAAGCCGATCCCGCTTCGCTCATGAACGACGCAGGCGACAATCTCGACCCGCACAAGATCTGGGCGACGATGTTCACGAACGAGAAGCCGGGCGGTCATGGCGAACGCTCGGTCGCCATCGGCACGATCGACATGGCGATCTGGGACGCGGTCGCGAAAATCGAGGGCAAGCCGCTATTTCAACTGCTCGCCGACCGCTATGGCGACGGTGAGCCGGACCGCAGGATTTTCGTGTACGCGGCGGGCGGTTACTACTATCCGGGCCAAGATCACGAAACGCTCAAGGACGAGATGCGCAGCTACATCGATCGGGGTTATACGGTCGTGAAGAAGAAGATCGGCGGAGCATCGCTCGATGAAGACCTGCGCCGTATCGACTCCATCCTGAGCGTGCTGCAGGACGGCCAAAAGCTCGCAGTCGATGCAAACGGCCGCTTCGACCTCGACACGGCCATTCGCTATGCGAAGGCGCTCTCGCAATACGACCTCTTCTGGTACGAAGAGCCGGGCGACCCGCTCGACTTCGAACTGCAAGCCACGCTGCGCAACTACTATGCCAATCCGATGGCCACGGGCGAAGACCTGTTCTCGATGCAGGACGCTCGCAATCTCATCCGTTACGGCGGCATGCGTGCCGACCGCGACTGGCTTCAGTTCGACTGCGCGCTAAGTTACGGTCTCGTCGAATATCTGCGCACGCTCGACATGCTGCGCGAGCACGGCTGGTCTCCGAGCCGATGCATCCCGCACGGCGGCCATCAGATGTCGCTGAACATCGCGGCGGGCTTGGGTCTCGGCGGCAACGAGTCGTATCCGGACCTGTTCCAGCCATACGGCGGCTTCCCCGACGGCGTCAAGGTCGAGAACGGCTACATCACGATGCCGGACCTGCCGGGCATCGGCTTCGAAGGCAAGTCCGATCTCATCGTCGAGATGAAGAAGCTGCTTACCTGAGCGGCAATGCGCTGCGCGCGCCGTCTACCGACTCAGCCTTCTTCCTGACCGACTGCCTTCGACACTTCCGCGGGCGTCTGAAATTGCTGATCCGGCAACGCATCGAGCGCGGACATCACGTCTTCGCTTGCGCCGTTGCTGCGCGCGGTTTCGACGAGCGTCTGCTTGTCGGCGGGATAGTCGACGCCCTTCAAGGCTTTCTGCATGTCGATGAACACGCTGTTGGAACCGCCGGAGGATGAGTTGCTTGCCATGATTCGCTCCCTTGATCGATGAATCATGGCCTTCGACAGCAGCCGTTGTGCCTGTCCAGCGCGGGGCACGGCATCGCAATTGCTGACATATGCCGCGAATCGACCATTTACTCAGGAGGCTTCCATGAAGGCACATTCGGCTCTCGTTACACTCGTCGCGGCAGGTTTCATCGGCGCGGCGCCTATCACCGTGCTGGCACAGACGCAGGCAGCGAGCACCACCCAGGCCAACGACCTGCCGGCGGTGGACAAGGCTTTCGTACAGGCCGCCAGCGAATCGAGCTCGACCGAGATCGACACGGCCAAGCTGGCGACCAGCCAGTCGCAGGACAAGGACGTGAAAAGCTTCGCGCATCACATGATGATCGACCATACGAAGCTGACGATGCAGCTGAAGATGGCGGCGCCGCATGGCGTCGAAGTGCCGAAGGACAATTCGGACACGACGGTTATCGATGCGCTCAAGCCGCTCAAGGGCAAGGAATTCGACACCATGTACATTCAGAAGGTCGGCGTCGAAGGGCATCAGAAGGCCGTCGCCGCTTTCCAGAAGGAAGCGCAGGAAGGCCAGAACGCCGACCTCAAGAAGGCGGCGCAGAAGGCGCTGCCGACCATCCAGAAGCACCTGAAGATGGCGCAGGATCTCGCCGCGAAGAAGGGCGTGCAATAAGCCCGGCTGACGGTTTCGGAGCACCGAAGCCGAAGCGATGGACGAAGCCCCGCGCGGAACCACGCGGGGCTGCTTTTTCTTGCGGGCTCGCTGGCGCGTCTACGAGGCAGCGCGGGTTCGCCGGATTCATCAGACCGAACGGGTAACGCATGTCAGATACACGAACCGGATCCCTGCTCTCGCGCCGCGCGATAGCCGGCGGCGCGGCTGTCGCGTCGATCGGTCTTGCCGCATGGACGGCCATGCGAGCGCGGCGCGCGGAACGCGACTTTCCGCCCACGGGCCAATTCATCGATGTCGATGGCGTGCGCCTCCACTACCTCGACGAAGGAGAAGGCCCGGTCGTCGTCCTGCTGCATGGCAATCTGGTCGCGTCGCAAGACTTCGTGGCGAGCGGATTGTTCGAGCGGCTTGCCCGGCGTCACCGCGTAATCGCCTTCGATCGTCCCGGCTTCGGGCACAGCGAGCGGCCGCGCGCGCGCATCTGGACGCCGCAGGCTCAGGCCACGTCGATCCAGCTTGCGCTTAAAAGGCTGGGACTGACGCAAGCGGTGGTCGTCGGTCATTCGCTCGGCAGTCTCGTCGCAGCGGCGATGGCGCTCGAACCACGTCTGGACATTCGCGGGCTCACGCTGATCTCGGGTTACTACTATCCCACTGCGCGCGCGGACGTTGCGATCAGCGCGCCCGCGGCCATGCCGATCGTCGGCGATGTGCTGCGCTACACCGTGTCGCCGATCGTCGCTCGCATGATGTACGGCCGCACGGTGCAGGCCATGTTCGCGCCGCGCGCCGTACCCGATGCCTTTCACGGCCATGTACCGCGCGAACTGGTCTTGCGCCCGTCGCAGATGCGCGCGACGGCAGAGGACGCCGCTTGCATGATTCCGGCCGCGGCATCGATGTCCGGGCGATACGGCGAGATCGACGTGCCGGTTCGCATTTTTGCCGGCAGCGACGACGCAATCGTCGATACGGACTCGCAGTCGGGCCGTCTTTACAAGGACATCGCACAAAGCGCGCTTTCGATCATGCCGGGCCTCGGGCACATGGTGCATTACGACGACGCGGGCCGCATCGGCGACGCCATCGAGACGATGGCGCTCGAATAGCCGCGACTGCGCATCCAGAACCGTTAGGCAAGCTGATCAAGATTGCACGGCACGCGAATTGCGCGGAGAGAAGCGGGCGCCGGTCGAGCCGGCGCGTCCCATCAACCCGATCCCGAAGCGGAGGCATCATGGCATCGAAAACGTTGCAGGACCTTTTCATTCATGCACTTTCCGACGTGTACAGCGCCGAGAAGCAACTGACGAGAGCGCTGCCGAAGCTCGCACGGGCGACGACCAACGGGCAACTGAAGCAGGCGTTCGAGACGCATCTGGAGGAAACGAACGGGCAGATCGAGCGCATCGATCAGGTGGTCGAACTCTTCGGCGTCAAGTTGAAGCGCATCAAATGTGCGGCGATGGAAGGTCTCGTCGAGGAAGCGCAGGACGAAATCGAAACCTTCGAGCAGGGCCCGATCCGCGACGCCGCGTTGATCGCCGCCGCGCAAAAGGTCGAGCACTACGAGATCGCGACCTACGGCACGCTGGCGACGCTCGCGAAGCAACTCGGCAACGAGGACGCGATGAAACTCTTGCTCGATACCTTGCAGGAAGAGAAGGCCACGGACGAGAAACTGACCCAGCTCGCGAAGACGCAACTCGCCGAGGAAGTGCAGCAGAAGGGCTGAAATTCGTTCACTCTGGAGATGAAGATGGCAGGCGACAATTCATACAAGCCGGGCGAGATCGTGAAGGTCTCGGGTATCTACTCGGTGGTCCACGATGACGGCAAGGACACGTTCGAAGTGACCTGCGTGGAAGGCGAGCACTTTCCGCCTACCCGGAGCGGAAAAGGCGCGCACTTCGAGCTGAAGTACGGCGCCACGCATGCTCACAAGCATGGAAATCTCAAAGGAACGGAAGCCCGGTCCTGATCGACGCCTTGCCGTAAGCGCGACATCGACGCACGCCGACAGGGTTCGGCGTGCGTCGTTTTCTTTGCGGCTGTCACACGACATGCCGGGCTCCCGCAGTGGCATACGAACTGCTAACAGCATCGCAACAGACCAGAACCTTTCGGAAGGCCGAATCATGGACATTCCCCGTCAGGCCGTGTCATTCCTCACCTCGCGCGGACTCATGCTCGCGACAGCCGAATCGTGTACCGGCGGATTCATCGCCTCGCTGGTGTCGTCGGTGCCCGGCAGCGGAAGCTGTCTCGACGTGGGCTTCGTCACGTACTCGCCGACTGGCAAGGCGGGCTTCCTCGGCGTGCGCGAGGACACCATGCAGCAGCATGGGCTGACGAGCGAAGCCGTCGCGCGCGAGATGTCGGAGGGCGCGCTGCGGCAGGAAGCATGTTGCGCGCAGATCGCGGTATCGAATACGGGCGTCGCCGATGCGGTGCCCGACGGACCGCCATCGGGTACGCAGTGCTTCGCGTGGTCGTATCGTGCGCGCGATGGCACCATCGTCACCTTCAGCGAGACGAAGAAATTCGAAGGCGAACGCAACGATGTCCGGCGCGAAGCGGCGCTTTATGCGCTATCGCGCATCGAACACTACTTCGATCAGCAGCACGCACAGCGAGTCAGGGAGAAACGATGAACGAGCAAGCTACCGATTGGCGCAGCTGGCAGGCAGCCGTGATTCGCGAACTGGGTGTCGCGAGCGATTTCGACATCGAAGCCGAGCGCGAGCGGCGCATCGACTTTCTTTGCAGCTATCTCTCATCGCAGGGACTTCGCACTTACGTACTGGGGATCAGCGGCGGCGTGGATTCGTCGACGGCGGGGCGCCTCGCGCAACTGAGCGTCGAACGTCTTCGCGCGAGCGGTTATGACGCGCACTTCGTCGCGCTGAGACTGCCCTATGGCACGCAGCGCGATGAGGAAGACGCCCGGCTCGCGCTCGATTTCATACGTCCGGACGAAACGCTGACCGTCAACGTCAAGGGCCCATCCGACGCCATGCTCGCGGCGCTCAAAGAGGGTGGCGCGCAGTACACGGACGACTTCCAGGAAGACTTCGTGCTCGGCAACATCAAGGCGCGCGAGCGCATGATCGCGCAGTACGCCGTTGCGGGCGCGCGGGTGGGCGTCGTCATCGGCACCGATCACGCGGCCGAATCGCTGATGGGATTCTTCACGAAGTTCGGCGACGGCGGCGCGGACGTGCTGCCCTTGTCGGGTCTGAACAAGCGCCGCGTGCGTGCGCTTGCGCGTTCGATGGGCGCGGCGGATCGCCTCGTGATGAAAGTGCCGACAGCCGATCTCGAATCGCTTACGCCGCAACGCCCCGACGAGGATAGCTATGGCGTGAGCTATGAAGACATCGACAACTTTCTGGAGGGCAAGGAAGTCAGCGAAGAAGTGCTGCTGACCATTCGCCGCTTCTATACGGCGACGCGCCACAAGCGCGCGCTGCCGGTCGAAGTGCCGCGCGAAGACCGCTCTGCTTGAGGCATGGCGTGCGTGTTCATCACCTCAACTGCATATCGAGTTGTCCGCTCGGCGGCAAGATCTTCGATGGCCGCACGCCCGGCCTTCTGCGCCGGGGCGAACTGACGTGCCATTGCCTGCTCGTCGAAACGGGCGAAGGGCTCGTTCTGATCGATACAGGCTTCGGATTGCGCGATGTCGCCGATCCGCGCAGCCGCCTGTCGGCGTTCTTCCTGCTGATGCTCAAGCCGGACTTTCGCGAGGAGATGACCGCGCTACGCCAGATCGAACGTCTGGGCTTTTCGGCCAGCGACGTGCGGCATATCGTGCTCAGTCATCTCGACTTCGATCACGCGGGCGGCCTCGATGATTTCCCGCACGCGAAGGTGCATATGCTGCGCATCGAGCGCGACTATGCGGTGCGTCAGCAGACGTGGCTCGATCGGCAGCGCTTCAGACCTCAACAATGGTCGACGCAGCCGAACTGGCAACTTCACGACGCCACCGCCGGCGACCGCTGGCATGGCTTCGAATGCGTGCGGCCGCTCTCGGATTCGTTGGACGGTATCGCACTCGTGCCGCTCAGAGGACACACCTTCGGTCATGCGGGCATCGCGGTACGCAAGGAAAACGGTTGGCTGCTGCTGGCGGCCGACGCGTATTTCTTTCATACGGAGATGGATCTCGAACATCCGCGCTGTACACCGGGACTGGCGTTCTATCAATGGATGATGGAAAAGGACCGCGCGGCGCGGCTAAGGAATCAGGCGAGGCTGCGTGAGCTGTGCGCCAGCGTCGGTTCGCGCGGCAAGCTCGACGTGTTTTGCAGCCACGACCCGATCGAATTCGAGCGCATGGCCGGACGATCGGCGGGCATTCCGGCCGACGCTTTCATACGGCCCGCGCGCTCGTGGGCGTAACGCGGCATGTCGCATGCTCTCCCGGTTTGGTCCAACCATAACCGGCGAGATCATCATGCGAGTACAGCTCAAACCACTCAGCGAACAAGTGATCGTCATCACGGGGGCGACGAGCGGTATCGGTCTCGTCACCGCGAGAATGGCGGCGAAGCGCGGCGCGCGCCTCATGCTCGTGGCGCGCGACGAAGCGGCGCTCAAGGCGCTGTCGGACGAGTTATCGCACGGTGACACCCAGCGAGCGGCTTACGCCGTTGCGGACGTGGGCGACGCGGCACAGTTGCAGGCCGCAGCCGATGCGGCCATCGCGCGATTCGGGCGCTTCGATACATGGATCAACAATGCGGGCGTATCGCTCTATGGCCGATGTACCGACGTCCCGCTCGAAGACCAGCGCAAGCTCTTCGATACGAATTTCTGGGGCATCGTGAACGGCTCGCTCAGTGCGTTGAAGCATCTGCGCGAGCATGGCGGCGCTTTGATCAATCTCGGCAGTGAACTGTCGGATGTCGCCATTCCGCTGCAAGGGGCATATGTCGCGTCGAAACATGCGGTGAAGGGCTATACCGATGCGTTGCGCATCGAGCTGGAAAACGATCGTGCGCCGGTGTCCGTCACGCTCATCAAGCCTGCGGGAATCGACACGCTCTTCGTCGAGCACGCGCGAAACTATCTCACGCACGAGCCGAAGCTGCCGCAACCGGTCTATGCGCCCGAGGTGGTCGCTAAAGCGATATTGCATTGCGCCGAGGTGCCCGAGCGCGATGTCCATGTCGGTGGGGCGTCGCGCGCGATGGCGTCGTTCGGCCAGCGCGCACCGCGACTGTATGACAGGCTGGTCAGTCTCGTCGGCGTGAAGGCGCAACTCACGCGGCAGCCTCATGGCGAAGGCGACGCGTTGTATGCAGGGGCGGGCAGTCTGCGCGAACGGTCGGGCCGCAACGGCAAGGTGCGCGAGCGAAGCCTTTACACCGATGCGCGCATCGATCCGCCCGGCATGCGCGGCGTGGCGATGGGCGTCGCCGCCTTGCTGCTGCTCGACGCCGGCCGCCGCTATCTTCGGGCGACGCGCAAACCGAGGTTCGAGTAAGCGCGTCGTCGAGTCATCTTCGAGATCAGCGAGAGGACGGCGATGCGCCGGCGGGCTCGCCTCCCGGCAATTCGTTGCCGCCCATGCCAGGCTCGGTCGCCAGTTGCTGCTGCGCGATGATCCAGAACTCGTCCGAGCGGCCTTCAGGGCCGCCCGCTTCTTCCCAAAGCCGATAAGCGAGTGCCCGAATCTGTTCTTCGCTAGCCGGGACGTCCATGATGCTTTCCTCCTTTTCAGCGAACGAGCGATGCTCAGCGCGCGGCGAGCATGCCCACGACCACGCCGACCAGCGCGGCCATCGTGATCGCCTTCCACGGATTCTCGTGCACGAAGTCGTCGGTCGTATCGGCGGCGGCGCGGTACTTTCGGGTCATCGCGTCTTGCATGTCGGCGAACCGGGCCTTCGCATCGGAGCGCAGATTGCTCGTCGACGTTGCATCGTTGCCTGCATCCCATGACTTCGATGCTTCGCGAAAGCTGCTGTGGTCTCCATTCGAGGATGTCATGTTGTCGCTCGTCGGGAATTCATAGGCGCTGTCGGCTCTTTCGGTCTTGATAGCGTTGACGGGTTCGAGCGCGCGGTCGTTGTCAGCCATGCTTGCCTCCACTGGAAATCGTTTGAATGCGATGAAGTCGCGGTGCGCGTCGAGAGACGCGCATGTGCGTGGCGCAATCGGCGTGCCGTCCTGACGAAACGAAAGTCCCGCGTGTATGGCATATCCGTTGCTCCATGATTCGCCGACTTTCATCGCTAATGGAGCGTACAAATGTTTCCTGTTCTGATGCAGCCTTTCTTCTCCGTCGCACGCACGAATCTCGAGACGGGCTTGCGCGCCGCTTCCAGTTTTGCGGTCGGTTTCCGGCAACTCGGAGAACTGAACGAAAAGACGATGCAATCCGCGCTCGCCGATGTGCGCGTTCAGTGGGGCGCGTCGCAGGCCAGCGAAGCGCAGCCTGCATTACCGGTCGCGTTCCTGTCGTACGCAAGCGATCTGCTGTCGATCATCGCCGCGACAGCCGCCGATGTCATCGATGCAATAGGCGCCACGTCATCGCAGCCGGACCCGGGCGCGCCGAAACTCGTGCTCGCGGAATCGATCGAGCCGCCGGCATCGGTGAGCGCATCGGGCGAGACCGCAATCGTCGACGCGACCGGCGCGGTCGTGGCCCACGTCCCCAAGTAAAGCAAACGACAGGCACGACGACTGCTGCGTTGCCGGCAACGCATCCTTTTTCCATCGAATGAACACATCCTCCTCGCCGCCGCCCGCGCGGCATCGTTCGCCTTCGTCCGTGCCGAAGTGGATCACGATCGTCTTTCTCGTTCTGTCGGGGCTTTACATGGCCATCGGCGGCGGATGGCTGATCGCGGTGGGCGGCTCGCCATACTACGTGGTCGCCGGCGTGGCGATGCTCGTGATCGCGTGGCTCGTCTGGCGCGCCAACGGCCTCGCGCTGTGGCTCTACGCGGCGCTGTTGCTCGGCACGCTGATATGGGCGATCGTCGAGTCGGGCTTCGACTTCTGGGCGCTCGCGCCGCGTCTCGATGTGCTTGTCATCGTCGGCATATGGATGGTGCTGCCATTCGTGCTGCGCATCTTTACGTGGCCCCGGCAGTCCGGCGCACTCGCGCTCGGTGCGACCATCGTGCTGTCGGGCATCGCGCTCGCATATGCGGTGTTCAACGATCCGCAGGAGCTGGACGGCACGGTGCGCGCGGCGCCGTCGGCTGCCGCCACTGCGCCCGCGCAGCAAGATGGCGACTGGCGCGCTTACGGCAATACGCAGACCGGCACGCGCTATTCGCAACTCGCGCAGATCAACGCGGGCAACGCGCACGAACTGAAGGAAGCCTGGCGCTTTCGCACGGGCGACATGAAAGGCCCGAACGATCCGGTCGAGATCACCGATGAAGTGACGCCGCTCGCCATCGACGGCACGCTCTTCTTCTGCACGCCGCATCAGAACGCGATCGCGCTCGATGGCGCCACGGGCAAGGAGAAATGGCGCTTCGATCCGAAGCTCAAGCCCGATCCGAGTTTCCAGCACGTGACTTGCCGCGGCGTGTCGTACTACGAGACGCCCGCCGCCGAGCAGGCGCGCGCCGCCGGCAACACGACGAATCTGCCGATGTGCGCGCGCCGCATCGTGTTGCCCGTCAACGATGGGCGTCTCTTCGAACTCGACGCCGCGAGCGGGAAGCCGTGCCCCGAGTTCGCGACGAACGGCTTGCTGGATCTTCAGCATCTGCAGCCGGTCAAGACGCCCGGCCAGTACGAGCCGACGTCGCCGCCGATCGTCACGTCGAAAGTGATCGTCGTCGCGGGCGCGGTCACGGACAACTACGGCACGCGCGAGCCGTCGGGCGTGATCCGTGGTTTCGACGTGAACACCGGCAAGCTGCTGTGGGCCTTCGATCCCGGCGCGCACGACCCGAACGCGATCCCCGACGATCAGCATAGCTACACGCAGAACTCGCCGAACTCGTGGGCGCCCGCTGCCTACGATGCGAAGCTCGATCTCGTCTATCTGCCGATGGGCGTGACGACCCCCGATATCTGGGGCGGCAACCGCACGCCCGATCAGGAGCGCTATGCGAGCGGGCTGCTCGCGCTCAACGCATCGACGGGCAAGCTGGCGTGGTTCTATCAGACCGTGCATCACGATCTCTGGGACATGGACCTGCCCGCGCAGCCGACCATCGCGGATATCAGGGATCAGAGCGGCAACATCGTTCCGGCGATCTACGCACCGGCTAAGACCGGCAACATCTTCGTGCTCGACCGTCGCACCGGTAAGCCGATCGTGCCCGCGCCCGAGCAGCCGGTCCCGCAAGGCGCGGCGAAGGGCGATCGCCTCTCGCCGACGCAACCGTTCTCGCAGCTCACTTTCCGACCCGCAAAGAACCTGACCGACGCGGACATGTGGGGCGCGACGATGTACGACCAGCTCATGTGCCGCGTGATCTTTCATCGGCTGAAGTACGAAGGGCCGTTCACGCCGCCGTCCGAGCAGGGCACGCTCGTGTTCCCCGGCAATCTCGGCATGTTCGAATGGGGCGGGCTCGCCGTCGATACGGACCGACGCATCGCAATCGCCAATCCGATCGCGCTGCCGTTCGTCTCGAAGCTCGTGCCGCGCGGCCCCGGCAATCCGATCGATCCGCCGCAAGCGGGCCAGGCGGGCACCGGCACCGAAGTCGGCATTCAGCCGCAATACGGCGTGCCGTATGGCGTGGAGCTCAATCCTTTCCTGTCTCCGCTGCGTCTGCCTTGCAAGCAACCCGCGTGGGGTTATGTCGCCGCGCTCGATCTCGACACGAACAAGGTGATCTGGAAGAAACGCATCGGCACGACGCGCGATGCATCGCCGATTCCGGTTCCGTTCCGCATGGGTATGCCGATGCTGGGCGGACCGATGACGACCGCCGGGCACGTCTTCTTCATCGGCGCGACGCAGGACGATTACCTGCGCGCCTTCAGCACCGACACCGGTGAAAAGCTCTGGGAAGCGCGTTTGCCCGCCGGCGGCCAAGCCACCCCGATGACCTACGAAGCGAACGGCAAGCAGTACGTGCTGATCGCGGCGGGCGGTCACGGCTCGTTTCTGACGAAGCTCGGCGATTACGTGATCGCGTATGCGCTGCCGGACAAGCATTGACCGCGACTCGTCCCGCCTGATCGATCGATTCGGGCGGGACGGCGGAGCCCGGCTAGTCGCTTTGCTCGTCGAGGTTCTTGCTCGATGAATTCGATCCTTCCGTGTCCGGTTTCGACGACTGGTCTTTTCCGGACTCGGTTCTCGATACGTCCAGTTCATCGAGCTTTTTGTCGATTTTTTCCTTGTCGCCGCGGTCCAGCGCTTCGCGAGCCGCGCGGTCTTTTTCGCGCTCGTCCTCTGCATTGGCTGCGTTGTTTTCCGGCTGGTTCATGCTTTCGTCTCGGTGGTCGATATCAGGGATGGGATCGTGCGGACGCGTCATCGCGTATTGAGCCGCACGAAAGCGTCGATCCAGTCGCGGGCCCAGATCCTTGCGTACGCGATCGCGTCTTCGCGCGTGTCGAATCCGGCAAGATCGCCGCTCATGAAGATCTGGCCCTCGCTTCCGTTTTCCGCGGGCATGGTGATTCGCGCGTGGGCCATGAACTCGCCGTCTGCCCGGCGCGGGGTGGGATCGATGTCGAAAGTAAGGGAAGTGGGGCCCATGGCGTTGCTCCGGCTGACATCTGATCGGACGCGGCGACGTCGCGCTTCCTTACATCAGCATTGATCGGGCCTGGCAGGATCGGCTTCGGTACGCTCGCGCCTCACGACGCCGATCACCAGCGCAGCAGCCTGGGCCCGAGCCAAGCGCCGATGCCCGCGGGCAGCATCATGCCGATTGCGTACCACACGCTCCAGAACGCCGGGCTCATCTCCGGGCAATGCAGGCAATAGGCGACGGTGGCGATCGCGCTCGCGAGCAGACCGGCGACCGCGCCCACGAGGCGAAGGGGTGTGGGCGCGAGACTCTTCATCGCCCAGAACACGGCGGGAAAAGTCGGGACCGACAGCAGCAGAATGTTGAACGGACACGTACGCCACGACTGGCCGAGCACGATGGGCAGACGTTCGGCCGGCGCGGCGCCCTCGAGCACCAGCCAGCCCGCGAGCCAGACCGCGACGAACGGCACGCCGACGAGCGCCCACGCATAACCCGCACGAACGCCCGGACGCCCGAGCCGCGTCACGGCGATGAACGCGCCGATCGCCACCACGAACGGATACGCCATCTTGGCCCAGAACACCGGCGTGCGCGCGATGTTCGCGAGATCCGGCCGCACGCCGTAGACGATGGCCATCAGGATCACCGAGCCGAGCGCGCCCAGCAGCAGCGCCCTGGCGAAGCGCCGCGCCACCGCGCCGCGGTCGATGCGCGTCACCTGATTCGCGAGCAGCCCGATGAGGTCGTCGGTTTTCATCGCAACCCCCGAAGCCGTGCGGCGAGCGCCTTGAGCCCACGATGCACGCCGACCTTGACCGCCGATTCCGACAGCCCCGTGATGCGCGCGGTTTCCATCACCGACAAGCCTTCGAGTTTCATATGCACGATCGGCAGGCGCTGCTTGTCCGGTAAGTCCTCCAGCAATTTGCCTATGTCGCGCCGCGCTTGCGCGGGTTCGTCGTCGGAGACGGCGAGCAAGTCGGCATAGTCGTCGATGGGATCGTTCAGGGATTCGCGGCGTGCGCGGGAGCGGAAATAGTCCATCAGCTTGTAGCGCGCGATTGCGTGCAGCCACGCGGTCAGCGGTTCGTCGGTGCGATAGGTGTGACGCGCATTATGCACGGCGAGCAGAATGTCCTGGACGAGATCTTCGACATCGTCGCGATGCTGCGGAATGCGTCTGCGCAGATAGCCGCGCAAGTGCCGCGTAAGCGCCTGCAGAAAATCGCGGTATGCGTTCGGGTCGCCATCGAGTCCGGCGATGAAAAGCACTCTCAGGCGGTTTTCCGCTTCTTGCAAGATGGTTCCCGTATTGGCGAGACGGCCGGACGGCGATTCATACACGGCGCCTGACGTGCGCGTACGGGGCGCGGACGCGTCGTGTGTCAGATCGGGCGCTTCAGAATAGACGAAGCCGTGGTGCGCCGCAATAGCGCTCACGAGGGTCGAAAAGGCGCCGTCGCGGTCCATCTTTTTCATTGCGCAAGCGTGTTGAAAGCCGTGCGTATCCGCATGACGAACTCCTTGCATGTCTTGTGAGCTAATTCGTCTTTGCGTGCCGATTGGTTACACGACGGGAAACAGAAAAAGAAAAACCCGTCTGTAACCGAACGCGGACTCGCGACGAATTCACCCGTATCCGACGCTTCATCACGGGGACCGACATGCAAACGACACTCACGCAGACGCGCGAAACCGCGCAACGCATTCCGCCCATTCATCTGCTCTGGCTGCGCATCACGCATTGGCTCAACGCGTTCGCCGCGCTGATCTTGATGCTTTCGGGCTGGCGCATCTACGACGCTTCGCCGGTGTTTCCAGGCATCGTCATTCCGACGTCGATCACGCTCGGCGGATGGCTCGGCGGGGCATTGCAATGGCATTTCGCCGCGATGTGGCTGCTGGTCTTCAACGGCATCGTGTATCTCGCGCTCAATCTCGCGAGCGGCCGCTTTCTTGCAAAGTTCTTTCCGCTCTCGCCGCGCGCCGTCCTGCACGATCTGATCGCGGCGCTCACCGGCAAGCTTTCGCACGCGGACCTTCGTCAATACAACGCGGTGCAGAAGCTCGCTTATCTCTTCGTCGTGATCGATCTGATCCTGCTCGTCCTGTCCGGTCTCGCGATCTGGAAGTCGGTGCAGTTTCCCTTGCTGCGCGAAATGATGGGCGGCTATGACCGCGCACGCGTCGTGCATTTCTGCGCGATGGCGTTGATGGCTGCGTTCGTGGTCGTGCATGTCGCGATGGTCGCGCTCGTGCCGCGTTCGCTGCTCACCATGCTGCGCGGCCGCTGATCGGGAGACTCGCGATGAACACGAACGACAGAAAGATCATGAAGCTCGACCGCGCCTCGATACTCGCGGACGCGCGCCGCGAACTCGACATGCCTTCGCGGCGTCTCTTCGGCAAGCGCATGCTGACGCTCGGCGGCCTGTCGCTGTTGACCGGCTGCTCCATCACCGATGAAGACTCGGTCAACACGTTCCTGACCGCCGTCTCGCGCCTGAACGATCGCGCGCAGGCGCTGCTCTTCGACCCGAAGCGTCTCGCGCCCACTTATACCGAAGCGCAGCTCACGCGACCGTTTCCGTTCAACGCGTATTACGGCATCGACGACGTGCCGCATGTCGATGGCGGCGACTATCGGCTGAAGGTGAGCGGCCTCGTCACGGGCAAGCGTGTGTGGACCTTGCCCGAGCTGTATGCGCTGCCTCACGCGGAGCAGATCACGCGGCACATCTGCGTCGAAGGCTGGAGCGCGATAGGGCGATGGGGCGGCACGCCGTTCTCCGAGTTTCTGCGTCGCGTGGGCGCGGACACGACCGCGAAATACGTCGGCTTTCGCTGCGCGGACGACTACTACGAAAGCATCGACATGCCGACCGCGCTGCATCCGCAGACCTTGCTCACGTTCGAATACGACGGCGAGCGTCTGCCCGCGAAATACGGTTATCCGATGAAGCTGCGCATGCCGACCAAGCTCGGCTACAAGAACCCGAAGCACATCGTCGAGATGTTCGTCACCAATACGTATCCGGGCGGCTACTGGGTCGACCAGGGCTACAACTGGTTCGGCGGTTCCTGATCGCCGCACCGCATTTTTTGCTTTTCAACCCACGAAGGAGATGCACCATGAAGCGACTGATGACCGCAGTGTTTGCAACCATGATGGCGCTCGGCGCTTCGTCCGCGTTCGCGCAGGCGAGCGGCGCGATGTCCAACGACGCCATGTCTCACGATGCCATGAGCAAAAACAGCATGTCTCACGACTCGATGAGCAAGGACGCGATGTCGCACGACTCGATGAAGAAGAGCGACAAGATGAAGAAGAACAACGCGATGGGCATGGACCATCCGGCTTCGGGCGCGATGTCGCAGTAAAAGCGAAGGCCGGGTGCGCGCCCGGCCTTGCTTACCCGTGATTAATCGGCGAGGAATTCCTTGATCGCCGCCGCAATCTGCGCCGCGTGCGTTTCGAGCGCGAAGTGGCCCGTATCGAAGAAGCGCACGTCCGCGTTCGGGATGTCGCGCTTGAATGCTTCCGCGCCCGGCGGCAGGAAGAACGGATCGTTCTTGCCCCACACGGCGAGAAACTTCGGCCGATGCTCGCGGAAATACGCCTGAAACGCCGGATAAAGCGCGACGTTGTTGCGATAGTCGGCGAACAGATCGAGCTGCACTTCGTGCGCGCCGGGACGGTTCAGGTAGTAGTCGTCGAGCGAGTAACCATCGGGCGAAACCGCCGACGCATCGGGCACGCCGTGCGTGTATTGCCACTTCGTCGTGTCCTTCGTGAGCATCGCGCGCAACGCATCGCGATTCGTCTGCGTCGGCGTCTGCCAATACGCACGGATCGGACTCCAGCCGTCGCTCAGTCCTTCCTCATAGGCATTGCCGTTCTGCGAAACGATCGCCGCGATGCGTTCCGGATGCTTCAGCGCGAGGCGGAAACCGGTCGGCGCACCGTAATCGAAGACGTAGACCGCATAGCGATCGAAGCCGACCCGTTCCGTGAAGCGGCCGATCACGCCGGCGATGTTATCGAACGTGTATGCGAAGCTGTCGCGGCTCGGCATGTCGGAGAGGCCGAAACCGGGAAGATCGGGCGCGACGATATGAAAGCGGTCGGCCAGGAGCGGAATCAGGTCGCGAAACATGTGGCTGGAACTGGGAAAGCCATGCAGCAAGAGCAGCTTCGGCGCGTCTGCCGGACCGGCTTCGCGATAGAACACGTTGAAACCGTCGACGTCGATATGGCGATGAGCAATGGTGGACATGTTGTTTCTCCGCGAGTGAGGGCGTTCGTTCGTGTAACCGTTAAACGTCTGCGATGAAGGTTACTTATCGACTAGGTAACTTGTCAAGTGCGTTTTTAGCGGTTACGATGAAGTCATCGTAGAAACACCGCTGGACCGAAGAAATGGAATACCGCTTACTTCCCGCATTCTTCGTGGCTGACGCGCCCGGCCTCGACTTTCTCAACTCGGTTGCCACGCCGGTCGATGAACCCGTCGACTGGCTCGCCGACGGCGAAGGCTTTTTGTCATGGCTCGAACAGGCGAGCCTCGTGCCCGCCGACGTGCTTGCGCACATGCGTTCGCAAATCGCACCCGCCGAACTGGACGACGTTGCGGCGAAGGCGCGCGGCTTGCGCGAATGGTTCAGATCGTTCGTGCAGAAGAACAAGGGGCGGCCGCTCGCGGCTAAAGACCTGCGCGAACTGGAAGCGCTGAACACCGTGCTGAAGCGCGATGAACAACACGGCGCGATCGTCGCGGATGCGAGCGCTTCGAGCGGGCTTGCATTCGCGATGCAGCGCCGCTATCCGACGGCCGAGTCGCTGCTGATGCCGATTGTCGAGGCGCTCGCGAAACTCGTCTGCGAAGAGGATTTCACCTACGTCAAAGCGTGCGAAGGTCCGACATGCACGCTGCTATTCGCCGATCACACGCGCGGTCACGCTCGCCGCTGGTGCAGCATGGCCAGTTGCGGGAACCGCGCGAAAGTCGCCGCGCATCGCGCGCGGCTCAGGGAAGGAAAGGGCGGTTGAGTTCTAATGGCGTGACGCGAGATCGAAAGTCCGGCCCCTGCTCGAGGTTACCGGACGCCGGGACAAGGTCGCGCACTCATTGTTCGCCGCAGGTCTGGAGCTCTGGTGTGGCGTGCGACGGTTCACTGGATCGGCGGCACCACGCCGAGCTTTTCGGCCAGCATTCTCTCGTAGACTCCGAAGTGCAGATCGACCTCTTCCTGCGTGACCACCGTCACGGAAATATTGATCTTCGTGGGCTGCAGGCCGAGGACCGTCGCGATCGCCACCTCCAGTTGCGGCGCACATAACCGGTCGTCGGCGAACGTGGTGCCGACGGCAATCTCGTAAGCAGATTCCTGCTGGAAGACGACTTCAACGAGCCGCGCACGCGCGCTCATGTTGCTGTCGATAGCCAGCCGGATGACCTCGACCGCCGTACGCATCGTCTCGGTCGGAAAACCCCTTGTCGAGCGCAGCCGGATTCGGTGCCGGCCCAGGGTCAGCCAATCGTATTCGAATTCCATGATGTCCTCGCATGGTCCGTCGGGAGCGTCGTGAAGATAGGGTGCGGGCATTCCAATTCAAGAGCGGAAAGTCGCAAAAATCCCCTTGAAATTTCCGCTCGGGATCCTATCTTGAATTCCGCTCAGGCAGTCGCGCCAGCAGTCCGGCGCGCTGCGTGTTTCGATTTGTTTGCCCGCAGCATGGCAGACGAACTGGAGCGCGTAGGCCGGTTCGTCTTCCTGCTGGTTTCAAGGAGGAAATGACCATGAGCGATCTCTACTTCGGGACCGACCTTTTCAGCGAGTTCGACCGTCTGCAACAGCAGATGGCGAGCCTCTTCGGCGGTTTCCCCTCCAGCATCCGTTCCGGGCGCTCGGGCGCCTTCCCGCAGGTCAACATCGGTTCGACCGACGACTCGATCGAGATCGTCGCGTTCGCGCCGGGTGTCGATCCGGCCAGCCTCGATGTATCGATCGACAAGGGGCTGCTGACCATCAGCGGCGAGCGCGGGAGCGCACAGCCGGAAGCCGGCGACGACACGCGTACCTATGCGCAGGAGCGGTTCGTCGGCGCTTTCCGGCGCGTCATCGAACTGCCGCAGCACGCGGACCCGGACAAGGTCACTGCGCAGTACACCAATGGCTGCCTGACCGTGAGCATCGGCAAGCGGGAGACGTCGAAGCCGCGCGCCATCACGGTTCAATGAAACGCGTCGCAGAACGTAGGAGGACATCATGAACGACACGACCAAACTTGCCAGGAAAGACGACACGACGGTGGCTCGGCGCGACGACGAGCAGTCGCCACGCCGGATCACGCTGGCGCCGCCCGTCGACGTCTTCGAGGATAGCCAGGGCGTCACTCTGTGGGCGGATCTGCCCGGCGTGACGAAGGACCGGCTCGATGTGAAGGTCCACGACGGCAACCTGTACATCGAGGCCGAGGCGGTGGTGCCCACGCCGGCAGGACTGCGCCTGCAGCATGCGGAGATCCGCCAGCCTCATTTCGCGCGGGCGTTCTCGCTGGGGGCTGACTTCGACGCATCGAAAATCGATGCGAACCTGAAGAACGGCGTGCTGAAGCTGACGATACCGCGCCGCGACGAAGCCCGGCCGCGCCGAATCGAAGTGCGTACGAACTGAGGCCGGCGGGCGGGCAGCAACGACAGGAGAACGTGGGTGGCGGCCGTCTGCCGCCACCCTCCGACTGCGCAGACCCGGATGCGCACCGTCATCAAGGAGCGCTCGCGCGGACATACACGCGATTGCCGGCCATCGGCCAGGGCAGGCACCCAAGAAGCGCCTTTGTGGCGGGCGGAGATCGGGCGAGCCGGGCCGTTAGCTCAGTTGGTAGAGCAGCGGACTTTTAATCCGTTGGTCACTGGTTCGAATCCAGTACGGCCCATATCGGCATCACACGTCGGGGCTTTCGCCCAGGCAGGGCACATTCTTTGCGCAGCAAGGGGCATTGCAAGGAGATCCCAGCATGACCCAGAAATCCGCCGATCCGCAAGACAACCCCAAATCGCACCCGACGTCGAACGCGGAAAAAGACCCCGCCGACTGGACCACAGGCGATGAGCCGATGACCGGCGCGCAGGCGTCTTACCTCAAAACGCTCTGCGAAGAAGCCAAGGAACCTTTCGACGAAACCCTGACGAAAGCCGACGCGTCCCGCAGCATCGACGAACTTCAGCAAAAGACGGGGCGCGGTAAATCAGGCTGACGGCACGCGTCCGAATCCGGCACGCGTGCCTAAATTTTCCGATTCTGCAGCCGTAAACGAGTCATGTCAGATCGTCTTCGGCCGGAAGAAGGCTTAACGAGCGCATGCGTGTCGACCTCATCACCCTTTACCTGTTAGCGATAGGAACGCTCCTCGCCAGCAGCGCGCTGACGCTCTGGGAGCGCCGGTCGTATCCGCGGCGCAGGCGCGAACTCGGCGTGCTCGCGGCCGGTTATGCGACGCTCGCGCTCGGCTGCGCCGCCGCGTCGATGCGGCACGGCGTGCCCGGCCTCCCCGGCGTCGTGGGGGCCGCGGTGTCGAATCTCATCATCGTCGGCGGGTATCTGCTCAATCTGCAAGGCGTCGCGCTCCTGAACGGACGCCGCTACGGCCGGTTCGCCGTCGGCATCCTGTCGATGCTCGCGCTCGCCTGGGCCATCGCGGGCAAGCGCGGCGAAGCGGTCATGTGGGCGTACATCAGCGCCATTCCCATTGCCGTGGTGTGCGGTCTGACTGCGCGCGAACTCCTCGGCACGCGGGATTCGAAATGGAAGCAGTCGCGCAACATCGCCGTGGCCGTCACGGGCGGCCACGCGCTCTTCTACGCATTCAGGGCCGCGATTCTGCCGTGGCTGGCGGCGTCGTTCGGACCGCAGTTGCTGGCGATCGCCGGTCAGGCGACGATGTATGAAGGCGTGCTCTATTCCGTCGTTCTGCCGATGACGCTCCTGCGCCTCGCGCGCGACGAAGCCCACGCCGATCTGCGACGCGAATCGCAGACCGATTACCTCACGGGTCTCGGCAACCGCCGATGGTTCTTCGAAGAAGGCGCACGCGTCATCCGCGAAAGCGACGCCTTTCCGCCGGCGTCGTGTCTCGCGCTCGACCTCGACCGCTTCAAGGCGATCAATGACCGCTTCGGCCACGAAGCCGGCGATGACGTACTGAAGTCGTTCGCGAAGATTCTGCGCAGCGTGCTCGGACGCGATGTGATCCTGGCGCGCATCGGCGGCGAAGAGTTTGCCGCGCTGTTGCCGGGGCACGAAAGCGCCCGCGCGAAAGACCTGGCCGAAGCCGTCGTTCGCCGCTTCGCGCAGACCGTCACGCGCACGGCGGGCGGCGTGGAGATCGAGGCGACGGTGAGTATCGGCATGGCGCGCATCGGCACCGATGAAGACACGCTGGAAAAAGTGCTCGCTGCCGCGGATCGCGCGCTCTACAGCGCAAAATCGCGCGGCGGCAACCGGCTTGAAATCGCGCGAGCCGCGACGGCCCGCGCGAATCTCGACGATGCGCCGGACCGCCGTCTGACGGCACTCTGAGCGTTCATTCGCCTGGGTCGAGCAGCCCGTCGCAACACCCGGACGATCACCGGCTGCTCAAGAGCTTGTCGAAGTCACGATCGAGTCCGGCCAACGATGAATCGATCGTCTTGCGCTTCTCGGCCACCCATGCGTCCTGCTGCGCGATCTTCGCTCTTGCCGCAGTCAGCATGCGTTCCATCTCCGCCGGTTGAGGCCCGCCGACGGTACGCCGGTTATCGACGATAGCCGCCGGATTCAGCGTCGAACGAAATTCCTCTTCGCTCATCGGCAGCACGCCGTTGCCGTAGCCTTTGGTCGTTTCGGCGTAGATGCGCTGCGCCTGATCGTAGGGGAAATCGCTGGGCTTGATATCGTTCGCTCGCGCGTATTCCACGACCTCCGACGCGAAGTGGTGGCCCAATCGGAAAGGCAGCTTGTATTTGCGCATCAGCACGTCGGCGACTTCCTGCGATGCGGTCCAGTCGCTGTTCAGTTCCTCCAGCGCCCGGCCCTGATCGATCACCAAAGCCTTGAGAATGTCGTCCCATTTGCGCAGGACGGTGATAGCGCTGTTCACCATTTCCTTGTTGTCCCTGACTTCCTTCGCGTCCGGCATGCCGGGCGGCAGATTGTGTGCGCGAATGACCGGTCCCATCGCGAGCGTGATGGCAGTCGATGCATCCGCGCGTGTCGAATTCAGCAGGCCCGGATTGCGCTTCTGAGGCATCGCGCTGGAAACGTAGGTGTTGTTGCCGCCTTCCTGAAGCAGAATCCACGGACGCGGCTGCGCATATTGCGTCATGACGTCCTCGATGAAACTGCCCGCATGAAGCGCGATGCTCGTTACGATCGAGCCGACTTCTACCGGATGATCGACCGCGGCGATCTGATGCGCGTCGTAGGCGTTGTCGACGATGTCGGCGAAGCCCAGATATTGCGCCATGCGAACGCGGTCCAGCGGCCAGCTCGTGCCGTTCAGCACCGTGGTTCCCATCGGGCACAGATCGATGCGTGCGTACGCTTCGCGGATGCGCTGCGCGTCGCGATCGAGGGCGGCAGCGTAACCGAGCAGATAATGCCCGTAGCTGTTCGGCTGGGCGGCGACGCCATTGGTGTAATTCGGCACGATGGTGCGCTCGTGCTTTTGCGCCAGCGTAACGAGCGTCGCGGATGTCTTGTTCAACTGTTCGGCGAGGCGCAGCATATCGTCGCGCAAGATGGCGGCGCGATACGTGGCATGCATGTCCTGGCTGGAGCGCCCGGCGTGCAGCAGCGTCGCATCCATTCCTGCGGCTTGAATCAGCAGCGGCTCGAATGTGATGACGGTGGAAGGGCGCTTGCCGCCGGGTTGATTGCCGTCGTGAATCACTTTGGCGAGGCCTGCCGCGATGCCGGGCACCAACGCCTTGTCCAGCAACCCTTCCTGACTATTGATGACCGCGGTAGCCTTGTTGATTTCGCCGAGCCAGTAAAACTCGTCGCGGTTCGTCGTCTGCTGGGCGCTCGCGGGCAACGCATGGAGAAGAATCGCGAAAGCGAGCGGAATTACCTTCTTTCTGAGCATGGTCTCGATTGTCCTTGTCGCTGCAGTGACAGCGTTTGTTCGAATAGCCGTTGCGCCGATAGCGAAGAGCGCATTCTAAACGCGGGCCTTTTCATCCATCATCGCAATCGATGAAGCGGGTCATCGCGGTGTCTCCTCGATCTCGCAAGCGTGGCGGGTTCATCGATGCGAATCTGGAACCCGAGCTTTCGCGCCGCTTTCGTTGGCGCGCGCCGCCGATGCGCGCTTCGTAAAGCTAAAATTGCGGTTTTAGCCCGGAATACGCGCATGTCCTTCGCCTCGCTTGGCCTGATCGGTCCGTTATTACGTAATCTGCAGGACCTCGAATATCGGACACCTACGCCGGTGCAGGCGAAGGCGATTCCTGCCGTGCTCGGCGGCAAGGACGTCATGGCTGCGGCGCAGACCGGCACTGGCAAGACGGCGGGTTTTGCGCTGCCGCTGTTGCAACGGCTGGTGCAGCACGGTCCGCCGGTGTCCAGCAACCGGGCGCGCGTTCTGGTGCTGGTGCCTACGCGTGAGCTGGCAGAACAGGTGCTGCAGAGCTTCATCGAATACGGCAAAGGCCTCGACTTGCGATATCTGGCCGCCTACGGCGGTGTGAGCATCAATCCGCAGATGATGAAGTTGCGCAAGGGCGTCGATGTGCTCGTCGCCACGCCGGGCCGTTTGCTGGATCTCAATCGGCAGAACGCGGTGCAGTTCGATCAAGTGCAGACGCTCGTGCTGGACGAAGCCGACCGCATGCTCGATCTCGGCTTTGCGCGCGAACTCAACGCTGTCTTTGCGGCGTTGCCGACCGAGCGCCAGACGCTGCTGTTCTCCGCCACCTTCACCGACGATATCCGCGCGATGGCGGCGGGCATTCTGCGCGGGCCGGTCAATATCAGCGTCAGTCCGCCCAATGCGACGGCCAGCAAGATCAGGCAGTGGGTCGTGCCGGTGGACAAGAGAAACAAGCCTGATCTCTTCATGCATCTCGTGGCCGAGAACAACTGGGAACACGCGCTGGTGTTCGTCAAAACCCGCAATGGCGTGGATTATCTGGCGGCGATGCTGGATGAAGCGGGATACGCCGTCGACACCATTCACGGCGACAAGCCGCAACCCGCGCGCTTGCGTGCGCTCGAGCGCTTCAAGACGGGCGAAGTGAGCATGCTGGTCGCCACCGACGTAGCCGCGCGCGGGCTGGATATCGATGACTTGCCGCTGGTGATCAACGTCGATCTGCCGATCGTCGCGCAGGACTATGTGCACCGTATTGGCCGTACCGGACGCGCGGGCGCCAGCGGTGTGGCGGTGTCCTTGGTGTGTGCCGATGAAGCGCCGCAACTGGCCGCGATCGAAGCGCTGATCCGGCAAACGCTGCCGCGTGAAGAAGAGCCGGGTTTCGAGGCCGAACACCGCGTGCCGCAAACCAGCGCGACGGGCCAGATCATCAAGAAACCCAAAAAGCCGAAGAAGCCCAAAGTCGCGCCGGCCGCGACGTCCCGCGTTGCGGACGCGGACAAAGGCATGATCTCGCCTGGCAGCAATCCTTTCGGCGTGCAGAAGCCACGCGGCAAATCCGCCGGCAAGCCAGCGGCGGGGTCGCGCAAGCCCGCTGGTAAATCCGCTGATGGGCGAAGCAAACGGCGACCCTGATCCGGTCTGAACCTCAGCGTGGCGATAAACAACCGCTAGTGGCCGAGAGCAATCAGCGAGACCCTGTCATGGCACGGCGGTCGAGCGTGACGTCACGGATGCGCCGCGCGGCCACGATCCGCTCTTCTTTAGCCTTTCGAATCCGCTGAACAACCGGCCGTTATCGAGTCTGATCGCCGGATCGCGGTGCTGACGCTTGCCTTACGCTGATGACGTCGATGGTCGGCTTTCCGAAAGCCGCATCGGACACATCAAGCGCGGTTCATCGCCGCGCCCGCATCCTTATCGGTAGGTCATCGTGAAGCCCATTCTTTTCACCGCCGCGGCGAGCGCGGCGTTTTCCCTGTGTCTGTCCGCGTGCGGCGGATCGACTCCGTCGACGTCGGGCGGCGTATACATGGGCCCGGTCGCGAACGCATCGGTGACCGTGCATGAGATCGCGGCCGACGGCACCGTCGCCGACAAGGCTTCCGCCGTCGCCACGACCGGCAGCGACGGCACGTTCAAGCTGACGGGCACGCTGCGCTATCCGCTGCTCGTGCGCGTGAAGGGCGGCAGCTTCGAGGAAGAAGCGAACGGCACGGCGACGACGCTCGCCGGCGAACTCGACGCGGTCTATCTGAGCGCGCCTTCGCAGATGGTCGTCTCCGCGTATTCGAACGCGATCGTCGCCGATGCGCGCGCCGCGGGCGGTCTTATCGCGGGCAATATCGCGGCGGCTATGTCGCGCGTGAACGCGTTCGCCGGCGATATCGACGTGCAGCAAACCATGCCGGCACTCGTCGCGGCCGGCACGGCGTCGACGGTCACGGACGGCGCGAAGATGGCGCTCGCCCTCGGCGCGGAGTCCGAAAGCCGCACGGCCGACGGCAGCAGCATCGAGGCGAGCACGCAGGACATCGTCGCGCAGGCGGCCAACGGCGACACGCTGACGTCGTGTCACGCGGGCGCGGGCAACATCGCGGAAGACGGCACGGTGAGCGCGCCGGGCGGCGGCAACTGCTCGATCACGACGGGCGCGGCGACGTACATGTCGAATCCGCGCAACCGCTCGGGCATCACGTCGGTCGCACAGATCGAGCCGGTGATGCCAGGCGCGGTGCAGACCGCGAAGGGCAGCGCGAGCACGTGCGGCGACCGCGTCGCGCTTCTGACCGATAACCTCGCGCTCTTCGATGGCCGCCGAAACGACGTGCAGGCGAAGCTCACCGGCAAGCTGACGAAGACCAACTGGTCGACGCTCAAGACGCCGAGCAGCTGGGGGCCGCTCGCCGGCCAGTACGGCGCGATCCAGGCGCCCGCCGGGTGCGCGGATATCGGCACGTTCCAGCGTGAACTGGTGATCGCGGTCGAGAATTACTGGGTCGATCAGAACATCAACTATTGCCACCACCATATTCCGGGCTGGCTGCCGTTCGACGATTCGTCGGACGCCGATCCGAAATATCGCAACTCGTCCAAGGGCAGCACGTCGGGCGGAAAGACCGATCCGGCGCAGAAGTACGGCATGACGTGCACGGCGCAGCGCAGCGGCGTCGACGGCTCGCAGGTCGTGCAGCGCAAGGGCGAAACGAACGCGACCGCGCTCGAGCCGGCGCAGATTCAGTGGCACGGCGTCGACTGCTCCGACTTCACCGCGTGGGTCTACAACTTCGCGGGCTTGACCACGGACAATCGCGAAGTCGAAACCGGCATCACGACGCAGGCGTGCATGACGCCCGCGGGCGCCACGACGACGCCGAAATGGGCGGGCGTCAAGCAAATGGGCGTGTTGCTCGACATCAACCACGGCAATTTCGATGCGACGTCGAAGCTGCTGTTGCCGGGCGATCTGCTCTATATCACGCAGGCGCCGAAGAAGGTCAACGGCGTGACGGCGCCCGAAACGGCGACGTCGACGATCGCGTTGTCGCACGTCGTCACGTGGACGGGCAAGACGTGGTCGCAGTTGCGCAACGGGCCGGACGGCTGGCGCTACGATCCGGCGCACATCGGCGAGCCGGGTTCGCGTCTGGGCGGCGATCTCGCGTACATCCTCAACGACGACGACGTCGAGGCCGCGCTGAAGCGTCTCGATCCGTACATGATCATCGACAGCCATTACGCGGGTCCGGCGTATCGCCCGTTCTACGGCTGGTATCGCGGCAGCGTGTCGAACGCGCGACGCATCATCGATGCGGACGCGGCGCGCGCGAACCCCGAACTCGCCGATCTGATCATCGAGCAACGTTCGACGCGCGCGGCCACGACGACCACGCTCGGCCAGATCGTGCTGGCGTCCAATCGCGGTCTCAAGAACGGCTACACGCTGCAGTACACGCAAGGCAGCAACGGCGCGATGGCGGACTGCGAACGCGTGGGCATCGCTAAATAAAGCGGCGTAAAAGCCGTCAAGCAACGGCGCGGCAAGACCACGGACAGTCGCCTCTTCGGCGCACTGCTGGACGTTTTTGGCCGCGCCGCTTCGACTAGGCGAGGACGCCGCCGCGGCCGGGTAGCGTGTGTTCGAGGCCGCCCTCACGAGCGACCCTGTGTACGCGCCAAGCTACGGACATTACTTCCCGTACATGTCGAAATCGAAGTACCGTGCTTCGATCTTGCGATAGGTTCCGTCGCGCAGCATTTCGGCGAGGGCGCCATTCAACGCCTCACGCAGTTCCGGATCCGATTTGCGCACGCCGGCGGCGTCGCCGTCGCCCATGATCTTCGCGTCATAGACCACATCGCCCGCGAATGCGAAACCCTTGCCCGCGGGCGTCGCCAGAAAACCCAGCTTGCCCTGCACGGCATCCATCAGCACCGCATCGACGCGGCCCGCCGTCAGATCGGCATACGCCTGGTCGTAGCTCGGATACGCGACCACTTCGACGCCGGACGATGCCCACTTTTCCCGCGCATAGGTTTCCTGCACCGTGCCTTGTTCGACGGCCACCCGCTTGCCCGCGAGCTTCGACGCGTCGGGCAGCAGATGCGCGCTCTCCTTGGCGATGAGGCGTGTCTGATTGCGGTACAGCCGGTCCGTGAAATCGATCTGCTCGCGGCGCTTCGCGTTCGCTGCCATCGATGACAGGATCACGTCGAACTTGCGCGCCTGCAGGCCGGGGATCAGGCCGTCGAAGCTGCTTTGCACCCAGACGCACTTCGCCTTGAGTTTCGCGCACAGTGCATTGCCGAGGTCGACGTCGAAGCCCACGACCTGACCGTCCTTCGCGACCGATTCGAACGGCGGATAGGTCGGGTCGACGCCGACGCGGATCGTGCTCCATTCCTTGGCCGATGCCATCGTGCTGACGGCCATCAGGGCGAGCGCGGCGGCGGTCGACATCGTCTTTGCGCGGGTGGTCTTCATTGGGGGCTCCGTGTATGGGGTGTCGTTTCGTCTGTCGTGGATGGATTCAACTGGGAAATTCGCCGCGTGCGAAGTCGTCGTCGAGCGCGATGGACTCGGCGATTTCATCGACCGTGACCGGCTTGATCGGCGCGCGGATGCGGTAGTAACCGACATCGCCGACCGCGCGCTCCTGCACCTGCGCGATCAGTTCGCCGACCGTCGTGCCGCACCATCGGCCCTGACACGGGCCCATGCCGCAGCGTGAGAATGCCTTCATCTGATTGGGTCCCTGGCAGCCCAACGCCGCGATCGCGCGAATCTCGCCCGCGGTGACTTCCTCGCACCGGCACACGATTACGTCGTCGGCGGGACGGCGCAGCGCGGCGGGCGGCGCGTAGAGCGCATCGAGCAGCGGACGCACGGCGAGATGGCGTTTCATCGCAAGCCGCGCAGGACGGCTGCGTGCATCGCGGGCTGGCGCATCGAGCGCGCCGAGTTCGCGCGCGATATCGAGCGCCGCAAGCGTGCCCGCGTGCGCGGCGGCCTTCGCCCCGCCGATGCCCGCGCCATCGCCCGCGATCCACACGTTCTTCACGCTGCTGCGCCCGCGCGCATCGGTGCGAGGCCGCCAGCAGGCCGACGACGCATCCCATTCGTGCTCGCAAGCGAGCGCGCGCGACAGTTGCGTCGACGGAATCACGCCCTGATGCAGCAGCACGAGCGACGTGTCGATCGATCGGGACGCGCCTTGTTCATCGACGAAACGCACGCGTTCGGCCCGTCCTTCGCCTTCGATCGAAAAAGCGCCAGCACGGCGATGCACCGGGATGCCCGCGCGCTTGACCGCGCGCATCATGCGCAGACCCTTGAGCAGATAGTCGGCGCCGGCGAGTGCGGGGAGCGCATGAGGCAGCGCGGCGCGCCAGGCATCGCGCGGTGTCGTGTCGATGATGGCCCGCACACGGCGTCCCGCATTCAGCAATTGCGATGCGAACAGCCACAAGAGCGGTCCGCAGCCGGCGAGCACGGCGTCTTGCGAGGGCGCCAATCCGGACGACTTCAGCAGCGTCTGCGCCGCGCCGACGCCCATCACGCCCGGCAAGGTCCAGCCGCGCACGGGCCACGGACGCTCCTGCGCGCCGGTCGCGACGAGCACCGCGCGCGCCGAAACGTCGAGCGTGCCGCCGGGCTCGCCGTCGTGCGCGCGGCGCGTGAGCATGGCGACGGCGCGGCCGTTTCCGGACTCGATCTGCCATACGACGCAGCGCGCGAGATGGGTCGCGCCGCTGGCCTCGAAAGCGTCGATCAGCGCGCGTCCCGCGAGATAGTCGTCGCCGAGCACGGATGCATCCGCGAGCGGAGACCGCGACGCGTTGCGATAGATCTGTCCGCCGGGCGCTTCGCCTTCGTCCGCGACTAACACCTCGAGGCCCGCGCGGCGCGCGACGATCGCCGCCGACATGCCCGCAGGCCCGGCGCCGATGATCAGCAGATCGCACTTCGACTGTGCCGGATGCCATGTCATGCGAGTCTCGCCTTGCCGGGCATCGGACGCACACGCATGCCTTCGCGCACGCGCGTCATGCACGCCTGCACGTTCGGCACGCCGTCGATTTCGACCAGACAGTCGAAGCACACGCCCATCATGCAGAACGGTCCGCGCGGTGCGCCGCTGACCGGCGTGTTCCGGCACGCCAGCGTGCCGCTTTCCAGCAGCGCCGCCGCGACCGTGTAATGCGCCGGCACCTGCCGATGCGCGCCGTCGATGTCGATGCACACCAGCGGCGTCGACAGCGTGGCGAGGGATTCGAAGTGCGTGGGCATGTCTAATTCGAAAAGCGCGTGGCGACGAAAGGATGAAGAATCGCGGGACGTGCGCCGCCCGCGATCCACGGTGCGATGACGTCCGCGTGCGCGGCGGCGAGCGTCACGCCGCTATGACAAATGGCGAGGAACGCGCCGGGATGCGCCGCCGATTCCTCGTAGACCGGCAGTCCATCCGGCGTCATGATGCGCAACGCGCCCCATGCCCGCACGATGCGCGCATGCGCGAGTGCCGGAAACGCGGTGCGTGCGCGCCGGGCGATATCGGCCATGACGGCGCGTGTCTGGCCGTCGTCGAAGCCGACCTGCTCGGCGGAGTCGCCGAGGAGCACGGAGCCTTCGCGCGTCTGCCGCACGACCAGCGTCGGATAGTCGAGAAACGGCGCGAGCCGCTCGGTCACCATGATCTGACCGCGCAGAGGCGTGATCGGCGCGTTCATGCCGACCATCGGCGCGAGGCGCTTGTTGTCGAGACCCGCGGCGAGCACGACGCGTCCGGCTTGCAGCATGCCGTGCGTCGTGTCGATCTCGAAGCGGCCCGCGCGAGGGCGAATCTCGCGCACCTCGCTATGCGGAAGATACGTGCCGCCGTGCGACGCAAAGGCCTGCTGCATGGCGCGCAGCGTGTAGAGCGGGCTCGCGTGGCCATCGTGCGGCGAATAGAGCGCGCCCGCAAGTTCGTCCGATGCCGAAGGCACACGCGCCTTGAGCGCGTCGATGTCGAGCACTTCGTAGTCGAGCGATGCGTCCTGCGCATGAATCGATTGGAGCAGCTGCCGGCCGGCTTCGAGCTGCTCGGCCGTCTCGCACAACTCGATGCCGCCGGGCCGTTCGAATCCGGCGTCGATGCCCGTTTCGCGCTTCAATTGCGCGGCGAAAGCGCTCCAGCGCTCCGACGACTCGCGCGACCATTGCGCATACGGCAGGCATCGTCCGCCTTTGCCCTGCACCCAGACAAGGCCGAAATTGCCGCGCGCCGCGCGATGCGCGGAGTCGGCTCCGTCGCACACGGCAACGCGCTGGCCCGCACGCGCGAGCCCGTAGGCGATCGCCATGCCGACGAGTCCGCCGCCCGCGACCACGATATCGAACCGGCGGCATGTGTTATGGGCGAGATCGACGTGCATGAATTGCGCTTTGTGCCTGCATTGATGTATCGAGACGCAACTTTCGGCGGATAAAAAACGCCCGTCAAATGCCGAATGATCGGTCATCTATAATTCAATGTTATGGAAATGTCCGAGCTCAAAATCCGGCAGATCGAAGCGTTTCGCGCGGTCATGCTTCGACACACCGTCACGCGCGCCGCCGAGTCGCTGCATATCTCGCAGCCCGCGGTGAGCCGTCTTATCGCCGATCTCGAAAGCCGCGTCGGCTTCGTGCTGTTCGAACGGCAGCAGGGGAGGCTTGCGCCCACGGCCGAAGCGCGCGTGCTGTTCGAGGAAGTGGAGCGCGCGTTCGTCGGACTGGACCGGATCACGCAGGCGGCCCACCAGATACGCGCGATGCGACGCGGTTCGCTGCGCGTGGCAGGGTCGCCCGCCGTCGCGCTCGATCTGCTGCCGGCGGTGATCGCGCGTTTCGTCGAGCAGCATCCGGGCATCGACGTGAGTCTGCTCGCGCACAGTGCGACGACGGTGGTCGACAAGGTTGCGTCCGGCCAGTGCGACGTGGGCCTGACCGCCGAGGCTATCCCGCATCCGGCCGTGAAGAGCGAGCGGCTTCCGAACGCGGTGATGCGATGTATCGTGCCGCGCGGGCATCGCCTGGCGCGCCGTGCATCGTTGAGTCCCGACGACCTGCGCGGCGAGCCCTTCGTTTCGTTTCCGCACAGCTTCGACGCCCGCGCCGCGATCGACCGCGTCTTCGTGGAAGCGGGCGTGACACGCAATCTCGTGATCGAGGCGCAGTTATCGCAAGCGATCGTGGCGCTGGTCGCCAATCGAGCGGGAGTCGCGCTCATCGACCCGGTGACGGCGGCCTACGCACGGCAACGTGTGGCGGTGAAGCGTTTCGCGCCTGCCGTGCACGATCATTTTTATATCGTGACGAATGCCTCCCGGCCCGTTCCCGTTGTGGCCGACGCGTTTTGCGACGCCGTGCGGGAGGCCTTCGGACGGGTTGTCGCTGAGGTCTGACTTCATGCGGAACTCGCCCCGGTTTCATCCGTGATGGATGTCGAGACCCGCGCACGCTCGTCACCGTGCAGCGACTGCCGCATCAGCCGCCAAGACGTCCGTAGCGAATCGAAACGTCAAGAATCTTAACGGTCCGCCGTTCCAACGTCTTGCAAAATCGCCCGAAGCCCCGCCCGACGGGGCTTCGGCCCATATGGCCCGGACCTTGCCTTATTGGCGGCTACACAACCCGGAGCCGCACATGATCGAACGAGGCCGAGCCGCCACGCTCACCCACACCGTCACATCCGCGGATCTCGCATCCGCCCACGCGCGCGACGCGGACGAGCGCTACCCCGACGTGCTGTCCACGCCCGCGCTCCTGTCGCTGATCGAGCGCGCTTCTGCCGATGTGCTGCGCGACGCCATCGGTGACGGGCAACTGTCCGTCGGCGTGACGACGCATCTCAACCATCTCGCGCCGACGCCGCTCGGCGCCGAAGTATCCGCGACCGCGACCTTCCGCGACATCGACGGCGCGCTGTACTGGTTCGACATCGTCGCCACCGATGCGGGCGGGCCGATCGGCACCGCGAGCCACGCGCGGGCGATCGTCGAGCGGTCCGCGATCGAAGCACGCGCCGCCAAACGCCGCCGCGCCGAATAACGCCAACACGACAGAGGACCACACATGAACGTAGCAGTTCATTCGCCGGCGCGCGGCGTCTACTTCGACGAAGCGTTCGAGACGCTCCCGCTCGACGAAGTGCGGCGTCATCAGGATGCGTTATGGGCGTCTCACTGGCCGTATCTGCGCGCGATGTCCGCGTTCTATCGCACGAAGCTCGAGCGCTGGGCCGGCCGCGACGACATCACGCTCGACACGCTGCAGGACATGCCCTTCACCGAGAAGGACGACTTGCGCGTAAGCCAGGAGAACGCGTCGCCGTATGGCGATTACGTCGCGTGCACGGAGAGCGGCATCGCGCGGCTGCATCGTACGTCGGGGACGACGGGACGGCCGCTGATCCTCGCCAACAGCGCGCGCGATGCCGCGGATATCGCCCGCGTCGGCGCGCGCTCGATGTGGGCGGCGGGACTGCGCCCGGAGCATCGCGTCGTGCACTGCCTCAACTACTGCATGTGGACGGGCGGCTTCACCGATCACACGATTCTCGAAGCCGCCGGCGCGACCGTCGTGCCGTTCGGCGTCGGCAACACGCGGCTTCTGATCGATTCGATCCTGAATCTCGGCATCGACGCGATTTCGTGCACGCCGTCTTATCCGGCGCTGATCGAGCAGGTGCTGCGCGAGACCGGCGGCCCCGCGCCGCGCGATCTCGGGCTGAAGCTCGGGCTTTTCGGCGGCGAGGCCGGTCTCGACAATCCGGAGTTGCGCGCCGCGATGGAGGAGAAGTGGGGCTTCGCGGTGCGCAATGCGAACTTCGGCCTCTCGGAAGTGCTGAGCATTCTCGGCGGGCAAACGGACTGGACGACCGATCTGCTGTATCACGCGGCGGACGTGGTGTTCGCCGAGATCATCGATCCGCACACGCTCGCGCGTCTGCCGATCGAAGCCGGCACGACGGGCGAACTCGTCTGCACGCATCTGCGCAAGCAGTGCCAGCCGCTCGTGCGTTATCGCACGCGCGACGTCGTCACGGTGACGGCCACCGACGCCGGCCCCGATGGCCGCAGCGCCTGGCGCTTTCGCGTGACGGGCCGCACCGACGACATGTTCAACGTGCGTGGCGTCAACGTGTTCCCGGGCGCGGTGCGGCTCGCGGTCGAGGCGTTGCCGCAATGGGCCTCGGGCATGTTTCGCATCGTGCTCAAAGGGCCGGGGCCATACGACCGCATCGCGATGACGGTCGAGGCCGCGAACGGCTTGCCCGTCGCACGCTGGAACGATGCCGCCGCGCGCATCGAGGCGGCCGTGCGCGAACGCATCGGCGCGAGCGCGGCTGTGACCATTGTCCCGTTCGAGCACTTTCCGCGCACCGAAGGCAAGACACGCTGGATCGACAGGGAGCCCGCATGAGCTACGTCAGGACACGCACGGAAGGACCGCTTCGGGTGGTGACGCTCGACCGCCCGGAGCGCATGAACGCGATCGGCGGCGCGCTGCTCGACGATCTGCACGAGGCGCTGCAAGAAGCGAACGACGACCCCTCGTGCCGCGTCATCGTGCTGACGGGCGCGGGCCGCGCGTTCTGCGCGGGCGACGATCTCAAGGAGTTCGGCGAGCAGAGCGCGACTGACGCAAGCATTCGTCTGCATATCGAGCGCATTCAGCGCATCACGCGCGATCTGATGTTCAACGCGAAGCCCGTCGTCGGCGCGGTGCATGGCTTTGCCGTCGGCGGCGGCTTCGAATGGATGCTCAATTGCGACATGGTCGTGGCGTCCGACGATCTCGTCGCGTTCTTTCCGGAGATGGCGTGGGGCCAGTTCGTCACGGGCGGCGTCACGCATTTGCTGCCGCAGGCGCTCGGCCATCAACGCGCAATGGAATTGTGGCTGCTCGGCGAGCGGCAAAGCGCGCAATCGCTGATGTCGATGGGACTCGTCAATCGCGTCGTGCCACGCGACGCCATGCTCGATACGTCGATCGCGCTGGCCTCGCGCATCGCGGAGCAATCGCCGGGATCCATCGCGCGGCTGAAGCGCCTCGTCACCACGCAATTGAGCGAATCGCTCGCACGGAGTCTCGAACTCGAGTTCGACGCGACGATCGACGCCTTCGCCGATCCCGACGCCGCCGAACGCGTCAAGCAGTTCGCCACGAGAAAGGAGCGCGCGCAATGAACCCCAAAGCCCTGACGTTCGATTACTTCGGCACGCTCGTCGATGTGGATCGCGGCGGCACGCTCGGCATCGCGGAAGTGTTGCGGCGTCTGTCGATCGAGACCGGCGACGCGATGTTCGACATCTATCTCGACTGGGATATTCGCAATGTGCGGCTGTATCGCGGGCAGGCGTATGCGCGTTACCGCGACGTGGCGGGCGAGGCGCTCGCCGCCGTGCTCGATGCGCGCTGGCCCGGCGCGCGCAAGGGCCACGCGCTGGACGAGCTGACCGACCTGTTTCTCGCGCATCTCGTCGAGGCGTCGCCCGCGCATGAGGACGCCGAGCCGTTTCTCGACTGGGCGGCGTCGCGCTATCCGCTGATGCCGATCACCAACATGGACAGCGACCTGTGGCGGCGCACGCAGCTCACCCGCTACTTCGAGCATGTGACGACGGCCGAGATGGCGCAGGCGTACAAGCCGTCCGAGGCGATCTTCAGGCTGGCGCTCGACCGCCTCGCGCTGCCGGCGCATGACGTGTTGCACTGCTCGCTCGCGAGCTGGGCCGACATCGACGGCGCGAAGCCGCTCGGCATGGCGGTCGCATGGATCAATCGCGGCGCGGACACGCTGGGCGCGTGGCAGCCGCGCCCGGATTTCGAGTTCGACACCTTGTCGCCGGTACGGGACCTTCTTGAGAATCTGACACTCACTGCGACGGGAGAATCACGATGAAACCGATGAAGACGGCAATCACGTTCATTGCATGCGCGGCGATGCTATGCGGCGCGGCGCATGCGCAGGAAGTCGTGAAGATCGGCGTGGCCGGCCCGCTGACCGGCAGTGCGGCGTCGAGCGGCAAGGACGACGAGCGGGGCGTGCGGCTCGCCATCGACGAATTGAACGCGAAGGGCTTCGCGATCGCCGGCAAGCCGGTGAAATTCGAGCTGATTTCGATGGACGATCAGGGCGATCCGAAGGTCGGCGTGAACGTCGCTCAGAAGCTCGTCGACGATGGCGTGTCGGCGGTCATCGGCCATTACAACTCGGGCGTGAGCATTCCGGCGGCGCGCATTTACAACGACGCCAAAGTCGTGATGATGACGGGCGCCTCGTCGAACCCGGATCTCACGCATCTCGGCTATCCGTACGTGTTCCGCCTCGCCACCAACGACAACGTGATGGGCGGGCGCATGGCGGTCTATGCGTCGAAGGTGCTGGGCGCGCAACGCGCCGCCGTCATCGACGACCGCACCGCCTACGGCACGGGCGTCGCGGACGTGTTCATCAAGACCGCGCAGAAGGAAGGCTTGCAGATCGTCGCGCGCGAGTACAGCACCGACAAGGCGACCGACTTCAAGGCCATTCTCACGCAGATCAAATCGCGCAATCCGCAGGTCGTGTTCTACGGCGGCTATTACGCGCAGGCCGCGACGCTCGCGCGGCAAATGAGCGAGCTCGGCCTGAGCGCGACGCTCGTCGGCGGCGACGGCATCTGTTCGCCCGAATTCGACAAGCTCTCGGCGGGCGTCGCGGACAAGCGCATGTTCTGCGCGCAAGGCGGCGCGCCGCTCGACACGCTGCCCGACGGCAAGACCTTCCGCGCGAAGTTCAGGAATGCGTTCAGCGCCGATGTCGATACCTACGCGCCCGCGTTCTATGCGGCGACGCTCGTCGTCGCGGATGCGATGCGCAAGGCGGGATCGGCGAAACCGGAGGTCTTCGTGAAGGCGCTGCGCGATCAGTCGTTCGACAGCATTCTGGGCCCCGTCAAGTTCGATTCCAACGGCGACTGGATCGATGCGCCTGTCACGGTGTACCGGCTGAACAGCGGGGCGCTCACGGCGATCGCACAGAAGGACTGAGCGCGCGATGCCGCGATGCGCGGGGCGGCGGGATTTTGTCCTGTTACATTCGAAGCCGTTGACCCACCGCATCGCAGGTAGATATGGCCACCGTCGCGCTCGATCCCAGCATCGCCACACTCGAGAGCGCGCTCGCGTCGCCCAGATGGCGCGATGCGCGCCGCCTGGCCGCGCGCGAGGCCGGCGCGTGCATCTTCACGCTCGATCGCAGTGGCCATGTGCTCGAACCGCTCGCGCACATTGGCGATGCCGCGCTCGATGCCTTCCTCGCGCGCTGTCCTTCGGCGGGGCTCGCCGCGCTCGCCGAAGCCGCCACCGTTTCATCGGACGGCCGCTGCGTGACGCTGGCGCTGCAGGACGCCGATGCATCGATCGCGCAGGCGTTCGCGCTGCGTGTCGATGCTCATGGCCGCCGGGTTTTTCTCGTCGCGTTGCGCTGGCGGAAGGCGGCGAATGAAGCGGCGAATGAAGCGACGAATGAAGCGACCCCCGCGCCCTGGATCACGCTGCTCGGCGCGACGCTCGACGTGCTGCTGCAAAGCGCGTTCGACCTGGCCGCCTACGACACGCTCGTCGAGGAACAGCGCGCGATCATCGATCATATCGGCGATGGGCTGATGGTCATCGGACAGGGCCAAGTGTTGCGCCACGTCAATTCGGTCGCGGGACGCATTCTGGGCATCGATCCGCGGACGAGCATCGGCAAGACGCTCAACGAAGTGATCGATTTCGAGCCGATCGTCGGGCCGATCTATCGGACAGGTGTGGGTTACGTCGATCGCGAGCTCATCATCGATTCGCCCGCGCGCCACTTGCACCTGCTCGATACCGCTATCCCGATCAAGAATCGTTGCGGCGAAGTCGTGTCGGTGGTGAACACGTTTCGCGAGATGCGGCGCGTGCGCAAGATGGCGGGGCGCTACGCGGGCAATCACGCACGCTTTACCTTCGACAACGTGATCGGCTCCAACGCGGGCCTCAAGCGCGCGGTCGATGCAGCGAAGAAGGCGGCGCGCGGCGCGTCGAACGTGTTGTTGTCCGGCGAAAGCGGCGTCGGCAAGGAAGTGTTCGCGCAGGCGATCCACAATGCGAGCGCGCGCGCCGCGCTGCCGTTCATCGCGATCAATTGCGCGGCGCTGCCCCATGCGCTGATCGAAAGCGAGCTCTTCGGCCACGCGCCCGGCAGCTTTACCGGGGCGGCGCGGGAAGGCCGTCCGGGCAAGTTCGAATCGGCGGACGGCGGCACGGTGTTCCTCGACGAAATCTCGGAGTTGCCCATCGACGTGCAGGCGAAACTCTTGCGCGTGCTGCAGGAGCGCGAAGTCACGCGCATCGGCGACACGCGCGGCATTCCCGTCGACGTGCGCATCATCTGCGCGAGCAATCGCGATCTCGCTTCGATGGTGCTCGCGAAGACGTTTCGCGAGGATCTGTACTATCGCTGCAATGTCATCGAGATCATGATCGCGCCGCTGCGGGAGCGTCGCGAGGACATCCGCGCGATGGCCGCGTTCTTCCTCGATCGATATTGCGCGCGCATGCACAAGCCGAGGCCCGAAATCGCGGAGCGGGCACTGCGGCAACTCGAAGCGCATGACTGGCCGGGCAATGTGCGCGAAATCGAGAATCTCGTCGAGAAGATCGTCAACTTCAACGAAGGCGAGCCTGTCGCGGATGTATCGGCGTTTTTGGGCGGCGCATCGGTTTCGCCGGCGCGCGATGGGTCGGCCGAGCATCATGGCGAGCCGGTGTCGCTGAAGGAGGCGGAGCGCCTCGCCATCGAAAGTGCGTTGAAGGCGTGCCACCTCAATGTGACGCATTGCGCGAAGCTCCTGCAAGTGTCGAAGCCCGCGCTCTACGCAAAGATGAAGCGGCACGGCATTCGCGTCGAACGGTCGATTCGTCAACTGGACTGAGCGAGCGGGCTTTTCACGGCAATCAAATGGTGCGCTGCGATTGCCCCTCTGCCAGATCGGCGGCGAAGTCGCGATAGGCGTGCAGGGGACGGCCCAAAATGCCGACAAGGCGCTCGGCATCGCCGAGTTCGGGCACCATCCCGTCGCTGAGGTAACGCTCGGCCATCAGGCGCATCTCGTACGCCATCCACTTTGGCATGAAGCTCGCCAGATTCTGCTCGAAGCCAGTCGGGTCGTCGCCACCGTAGCCAACGGGACGACCGAGCACGTCGGTCCAGATGGCGGCGAGTTGGGGGCCGGTCAGCGTGTCAGGCCCGACAAGGTTGATGACCTCCAGTGGAAGGTGAGCGGCCGCCTCGTCCCGACGGATCAGTTCGAGGGCCGCGACCTCCGCAATGTCGCGGGTGTTCACCATTGCGACGCCCTTCGTTCCGATAGGCATCGGGTAGACGCGGTGCTCGATGATCGCGTCCTTGATCATCAGTTCGTTGTCCATGAAGTACGCGGGCCGCAGGATAGTGGCGCTGAAGCCCATCGCCTCGATCATATGCTCCGCACCGGACTTGACGGCGAAATGCGGCACATTGACGAAGCGCTCTGCGTGCATCACCGACAGATACACGACGCGTTCGACGCCGGACTCGCGGGCGATATTCAGCGCGATCAGCGCCTGCGTGAATTCATCGCCCGAGACCGCGTTGAGCAAGAACAATGTGCGCACGCCGGCGAACGCGCGGCGAAGTGAGTCGATGTCGAGCATTTCGCCCTGCACGACACTCACGGCGCTGGGAAAGTCGGCCTTCGACGGATCCCGCACGAGTACGCGCACGTCGGCATTGCGACGCACGAGCTGGTCGACGACCTGGCGGCCGACACGGCCGGTGGCGCCGGTAACGAGAATAGTCATGGTGTTGCTCCTTGAGCGTGGTTGGGATGGCTCAAAGGTACGTGATCCAAATCTGGTCCGGAAGATGCTATAAAGAGACGACGTGTCTCACCAATGGAACGCCGGAATAGCGCGAATGGATCTTCTTGCACTTGCTGATTTCAACCTCGTCGCTCGTTACGGAAGCTTCGGCGAGGCGGCTCGCGCCGCGGGTCGTCCGAAGGCGACGCTTTCGCGAAGGGTGAGCGAACTCGAAAGCGACCTTCAAATCCGGCTTCTCGAACGGGGACCGCGAGGCGTAAAGCTCACGCAGGAAGGACTGGCGCTCTATGAGCGCACCGGTGCGCTTCTCGCCGAGCTCAGCGCCAGTGCCGCAGCGATAGCATCGAGCAGCGAGCAGCCTCGCGGCCGCTTGCGAATCAGCGCACCCGCGCTTTTCTCGCAAATCGCCATGGGAAAACTGGTCGCCTCGTTCGCGCTGAAGTGGCCGGAGGTTCGATTGGAAGTCACGACGGAAGATCGCCCGGTCGACATGATCGAAGAAGGTTATGACCTGGTTATACGGGTCAACCCGGCTCCCGACGAGAATCTGGTTGGACGGATCATCCTGCACGACCGGCTCGTCGTCGTGGCGAAGCCCGGACTGGAGCCGCCCGAGGGAAAAGCGCGCGTGCCGGCAGTCATCCGTGGAGCGGCCGATCAAACGTCGTTCTGGGATGTCACCGGCGCCGAGGGGAGAAAGCGCATATTCGTCGAGCCATTCGCCAGACTGTCATCGCTCGTCATGGTGCGCGACACGGTCCGGCTTGGCGTTGGGATCGCGTGCCTGCCGCTGTCGCTCGTCAGCCGCGATATCGCCGCCGGTCGACTTTCACAGTGGGGCCAGCTGGACGGGTCCGACATTGCGCTGTGGGCGCTTTACCCTTCAAGGCGCTTTCTGAGCGCGCGCGTGTCCGCTTTCCTGAATCACCTCAAAGCATCGTTTCCCTCCGGCGCTCCGGAGGAATTGGCGGCGTTGATCGACGGGTAGGAGCGTCAGACGATGCGCTGATACGAGGGTCTCGCCGTTGCGTTCGCCTTCGAGCCGGCCGCAACAAGCTGCGCTGCGGTGAATCGCGCTCGGACGCTTCGCCCTCAAGCCTTTGCCCACGCTGCCGATAACAAACGCATGGTGGCGTCAGCGACGCAAGTGGATGATTATCGGTGCCGGACGACGGCGCGGCAGGATAGGAGTATGTCGGGGTTGCCCAACACATCGCGGGAGATTACGGAAGGCGCAACGATCGGCGTGGCTATCGTGGGCCGCGATGCGCGCGGCGGTCTGATCGTCAGGACCTGCAACGACGCGTTCATGCGCATGACGGACGCCTCGCGAGCGGACACGCCCGCGCTTCCCCTCGCGGTCGATGCCATGATGCCGGCCGAGGCGCATCCGATGCTCATCGAAAAGTTGAAGGCGTGCTTCGACGGCCAGACGCACACGCATCGATTCATCGACGGCGCGCGTTCGTGGCGTCTCGCGCTCGAACCGCTCAGGGGGCCGGGCGCGCTCGGAGCCGTGCACGAAGTCATGATTTCGTGCATCGACGATACGCCGAAGAAGCCGCTCACGCGCGAAGTCGAATTCGACGCGTCGCGCTTTCGCGCGGTCGTGGACTCGGCGTACGACGCGATCGTGAGCATCGACGAGCGGCACGAGATCACGCTGTTCAATCGGGCCGCCGAAAATCTGTTCGGCTACACATCGGCAGAAGCGCTCGGGAGGCGCATCGAGATGTTGCTGCCAGAGCGCGCGCGTGCGCATCACGCGGACAACGTGCGGCAGTTCGCGAATTCGCCGATGACGAACCTGCGCGCGATGACCGCGCCGCGCATGGACGAAAGCAACAGCGTTTTCGGGCGGCATCGCGACGGCACCATCATTCCGGTGGAAATCGCCATCTCCAAGATCGACGTGGGCGGCGTGGTCGAGTTCACCGCGGTCATTCGCGACATCACCGAGCGCGCGCGGCTCATGGAACTGCTGAAGCAACAGGCCGTCACCGATGCGCTCACCGGTCTGCCGAACCGACGCGAGTTCATCGACTTCGTCGAAAAGCTGCTCGCGACCGACGAGATCCTGTCCGTCTTCATTCTCGACATCGATTTCTTCAAGGCGATCAACGATAACTACGGCCACGATATCGGCGATGAAGTGCTGCGCGTGCTCGCGAATGTCGGAAAGTCGATCCCGCTCGAATCCATGCTGTTCGCGCGCTGGGGCGGCGAGGAGTTCGTCGCGGCGCTGCCGGGCGCGGACGCGAGTGCCGCGCCGCGGATCGCGGACGCCTTGCGCCAGCGTCTGGAGCGGCAGGATGTCGATCATGTCTGGCGCGTCAAGGCGATTCCTTTCACCGTGAGCATCGGCGTGGTGACACGCGAGCCCGGCGAGCGCGACGTGGATGCGCTCATGCGCCGCGCGGACCGGGCGTTGTATCACGCGAAGGCGGCGGGGCGTAACCGTGTCGAGGTCAGATGAACGCGGGCAGAAGCCCGGCCTGCACGAAGCGCGGGACCGCGCTCAATCCGCGAACAACGCCTTGCGGATGATCGCGTGCACGCCCCAGTTGCCATCGACGACTTGCGTGACGCCGAAGTCCACCGCCACCGACATCAGCGAGATGGCTTCGTCTTCGGTGAGTCCCTTGGTGGACATCAGAAACCGCCGCGTCTTGATGAAGGCATCGCGCATGGCCTGATCCAGCGTGGACTTCTGATAGACCTCGCTTTGCGCGCTGGTGCCGAACTCGGCCAGATAGTCGGGATGGCTGAAGCCGTGCAGCACCCATTCATCGGCGGTTTCGACGAGCGGATACGTGAGGTCCGCGAACGACTGCGAGGCAAGCGTGTGCTTCTTGTGCAGGATCAGTTCGAAGTCGCCGGTGAGCGAGCATTCAATGGCCGTGCCGCACAACTCGGAATCGCCTTGCGACGCGTGCGGGTCGCCGATCGACAAGAGCGCCCCGGCCACGCCGACCGGCAGAAACACGCTCGCACCCGGACCGACGCGCCAGTTGTCGAGATTGCCGCCGAAGGCCGAAGGCGGAATCGAATCGATCAGACCGTTCTGCTGCGGCGCCACGCCGATCACGCCGAAGTGCGGTCGCACGGGAATGGTCACGTTCTTCAGCACGTCGTGATTCTCGACGACGCTCGCGTGATCCACCGGCACGCCCGGATAATCGATGATCGGATGCAGCACGCCGAAAGGATCGCGCTGCGGCGTCCAGCGGTAGTTGTAGACGGCGCGCGCATAGGCGCTGTCGTCGCGCGCTTCGTCCGTGTGAATCTCGTAGATGGTCACGACTTCGCGCGGCTTCGGTTCGGTGAGCAGCTCGCGATAGTGAAAGCCCCACCACGCCGCGACGTTGCTGCCGAACGCGCGGCCGTGGAACTTCGGGTTCCTGCAGCGGCGCGGATGAATATCGACGATGCGCACTTCGAGGACATCGCCCGGTTCCGCACCTGTCACCGCAATCGGCCCGGTGCAGATATGCACGCCGAAGCCTTCGCCCGCGCCGCGTCCATAGATGGAGGCGTTCATCGGGCCCGCGCCGCGACGGTCCACGTTCTTGCGTTCGGCTGTCCAGTGGAACACGCTCTCCGCGCCGGGATCGCCCGCGATCATGCGGTCCCAGTCATCCGACGCATGCTGCGTGAGCGTTTCGACCGTCACCGTATCGCCGCTCGCGACTTCGAGCACGGGCTTGAGATCGTGGCTGAAATAGCCCCAGTGCACCGTGTTCGCCGTTGCGCGCAGCAAATGATGCCGCGGCCTGCCGCCCGTCCGCGCAGGCCGCGCTTGCACGGCATCGCTTTCGTCGCGCACGGCGACGAGCGTGTCGCCCGTCTCTTCACTGCGCGCCTGCGCGATCAGACTCGCGGCGTTCACCGGCAGCCCGCGCGATAGCGAATGCACGAGATGGCGCGCGAGTTCCAGGTTCGCTTCGTGCCGGAACGTGCGCGGCGATGCGCCATAACGCTCGCGGAATACGCGGCTGAAGTGCGCCGGATCGTTGAAGCCCCAGCGAAAGCAGATGTCGGATATGGAGACTTTCTCCGAGAGCGGATCGGCCAGTTCCGCGCGGCAGCGTTCGAGGCGGCGCGAGCGCACATACGTCGAGAAACTCTGTCCGGCGAGTTCGAACAGCTTCTGCACGTAACGCGGCGACACGCGTTCGTCTTTGGCGAGCGAGGCCACGCTCAGGGTCGAATCGGCGAGATGCGTTTCGATGAAGCGGCACAGTCGCGCGAACAACGCCGACTGCGGCGGCGTCAGCCCGTTGAACGAACCTTTGCGTTCCTGTCCGGCGAGACAGGCCACGAGCATTTCGGCGAGCGCGAGTTCGGTGGGACGCAACTCCTCCGCGCTCAGCGTTTCGAGGCTTTCCACGACCGAACGCAGAAAGCCCGAGAAGATGTGGCCGATGCCCGTCGCGCCCGGCAACAAGGCCACGCGCAGCGAGAGCGGCGAAATGAGACGCGCGTTGATGGCGCTCCTGGGCGCTCGCACGATGAACGCGCGAAAGCGTCCCGCGAAAACCAGCGACGCGCTCTGGCCCGGCGCGGCATAGACGATGTCATGCGGGCTCACGCGCTCGCGCAGACCATCGGCGACGAGCGTGGCGTCGCCATCGATCAGCAGCGCGAGCATGAGACTGTCCGCGTGATCCGCGCTCATCTGCAGCGTCTGCGCGGCCGAGGCGATGGTCGTGAACTCGATCCCGCCCGCCGATACGCGCGATGTCAGCGTGCCGTGCAAACCGCGTTCGCCGCCTTCGATCTTGCCGCGCCATCCGAGACGTGCGAGCGCCGCGTTCCATTCATGCCGGCGCTCGAACTCGGGATACGACTCGGTAGTGAAGCGCGACAGATTCAACGAAAACTCCACGATAGGCGAAGCAGCAAGCGCTTTTCAAAAGCAACCTTCGCGCCATCGCGATGCTTACGGCGGCGGGTGCATCGCGTATCGAAGACAGTGCATACATGCGCCATCGCGGCGCACGTCTGCACTTGCGCGCATCACGCGACGCGCGGCCTCATGCGTTCTTGGACGAGCGTGCACGCCAATACCAGCAGTTGTGCGCAGCCAGTCAAGTTCGCGGGATTTCGGTCGCCTACGCTCTGGGCATCGCAAGTCAATCGTCATCAGCCGTCAGGAGCGTATCGATGCAAAGGAATCTCGTGGGCCGTTTATCTCGCGCAGGACTTGGCGCGCTGTGCGCGGTGTTGTTCGCCTTCGCGGGACAGGCGCACGCCGCCGCGCCCGCCGAATGCAGCGCGTTGCAGGCGAAGTACCCGCAGTTCAAGGGCAAGACACTCACCAATGCGATCAATCCGCATACGCCGGGCTATGAAGCGCTCGACCCGAACGATCCGAGCAAGTACATCGGCTTCGATATCGATCTGGGCGAGTTGATCGCGCAATGCCTCGGCTTCACGATGGCCTACAAGCCCGTGACCTTCGCCGCGCTGCTCACGACCTTGCAGAGCGGTCAGGCCGATATCGTCATCTCCGATATCTACGCGACCGAGGAGCGCGCCAAGGCCGCCGACTTCATCACGTACTCGAAGGTGTTCGACGGCGTACTCGTCGCCAAGGGCAATCCGAAGAAGATCACCGGCATCAACACGTCGATGTGCGGCACGACAGCCGCCGAAAACACGGGCTATGTGGAAGTGCCGCTGATTCAGGCACTGGCGCCGCAATGCAAGGCGGTCGGCAAGCCCGAAGCCACCGTGCAGCTCTACGACAACAACGCCAACTGCATCCAGGCCATTCTCGCGGGCCGCGCGGATACGTACATCAACGACGTGAACACGGTCGACCAGGCGGTGAAGGCGTATCCGGACAAGCTGGAGAAAGCGACCGCCGTGACCTTGCCGTACTTCGTGGGCATCGGCGTGCCGAAGGACAAGCCCGATTTCCGCGATGCCGTGATGGCCGCGCTCGTCGCCATTCAGAAGAGCGGCGCGCAGTCCGAACTGCTGAAGAAGTGGGGCCTCGGCGTCGAGAATCTCGCGACGCCGCAACTCGTCGTTGCCAAGTAAGCGCGGAAGCATCGGCATATGGAGCTGTTCCTTCACTATCTCGGCCTGCCTTATCTGCTCGACGGCATCCGCTTCACGATCACCGTCACCTTGCTCGGACTCGCGGGCGGGCTCGTGCTGGGACTCGTCCTTGCCGCCATGCAACTGAGCCGAATCGGACCGCTCGCGGCCATCGCGCGCGGCTATACGGTGATTTTTCGCGGCACGCCGCTGATTCTGCAACTCGTGTTCGCCTACGACGCCCTGCCGCATATCGGCATCAAGCTGAGCGCCATCGGCGCGGCGGGCCTCGCGCTCGCCGCGAACGAAGCGCCGTTCATCGCGGAGATATTCCGCTCGGGCGTGCTCGGCGTGGATCGCGGACAGACGCTCGCGGGGCAGGCGCTCGGCATGACGCCTTCCGTGCTGATGCGCCGGATCATCGCGCCGCAGGCCCTTCGCTCGATGATTCCCGCGCTCGGAAACGAAACCGTCAGCGCGTTGAAGAACTCTTCGCTGGCTTCGGTCATCTCGGTGGGCGAGCTGACCTTGCGCAGCACGCAGCTTGCTTCGTCGACGTTCGACTTCTTTTCGATCTTCTTTGCGTCGGGTCTCTTGTATTTGTGTCTGACGGGCGCGATCGCCGCCATTCAGCTGATGATCGAACGCGCGCTCGATCTGGACCGCGCCAGCTCGCGCGGCGGCTTCTGGGGACGACGCCGGAGCACGCCCGTATCGACGAAGCCCGCAGGCCCGACCGATCTGCCGCCGGTCTTCGTCCCGGCTCGCGTGACACCCGGCGACCGCGCACGCCGCTACGACGCGCTGTCTCGCAACGGCACCGCCGTGCAGATCAATGGCGTACACAAGCGCTACGGCGAGCAGCCGGTGCTCAATGGCTTCGATCTCGACATCCGCTCGGGCGAAGTCGTCGCGTTGCTCGGACCGAGCGGCTCGGGCAAGAGCACGCTGCTTCGCTGCATCAATCATCTGGAACAGTGGGAACAAGGCGAGATACGCGTGGGCGGACGGCGCCTGGGCTTTCGCGATGACGGGCGGCGCATGAATCCGCGCGAGCTTGCGAAGGAGCGCGCGAGTCTCGGCGTCGCCATGGTGTTCCAGCAGTTCAATCTTTTCGGCCATCTGACGGCGCGCGAGAACATTGCATTGCCGCTCGTCTGGGTGCACGGCGCGACGCTCGCCGATGCCAACCGACGCGCGGATGCCCTGCTCGAACGCGTGGGCCTCGCGCATCGCGCCGATGCGTTGCCGCGTCATCTGTCGGGCGGCCAGCAACAACGCGTGGCGATTGCGCGTGCGCTCGCGCCGAATCCGCGCGTGCTGCTGCTCGACGAGCCGACTTCCGCGCTCGATCCGGAACTCGTGGGCGAAGTGCTCGAAGTGATCCGCCGCCTCGCGCTCGACGATGGCCTGACGATGATCATTTCGACGCATCAGTTGCGCTTCGCCGATGAAGTGGCCGACCGCGTCGTGTTCCTGAGCGGCGGCAGCGTCGTGGAGGACGGACCCGCGCATCAGGTCTTGACGCGGCCGCATCATCCGTTGACGGCGCGCTTTCTCAACGTGATGGGCGCGGGCAGCACGCTCGAAACCGTGCACTGAATCGCATCGATAACACAGCCACTCGCCGAGGACGAATCAATGAAGCATTACACGCTGCCCGTTTCATCATCCACCGTGCATTGGGGATACTTCAGCAAACGGGTAGAACCGCGCCTCACGCTCAAGTCGGGCGACCGCGCCACCATCGAAACGCTGACGCATCACGCGAACGACGACCACGAGCGCATGATCGCGGGCGATCCGGGCGCGCAGAGCGTGTTCGAATGGACGCGCGAGCACAAGGCCGTTTCGCGGCGCGGCGCGGGTCCGACCGAAGGACCGTTCCGCCTCGGCGCTGGCGAAGGCCTGGGCGTGCATCTGCTCACCGGTCCGGTGGCAATCGAAGGCGCCGAACCCGGCGACGTGCTCGAAGTGCGCATCCTCGACGTCAGGCCGCGGCCGAGTTGCAGCGCGTGTCATGCAGGCAAGTGCTTCGGCTCGAACGTGGCCGCGTCGTGGGGCTTTCAGTATCACGATCTGATCGAGGAGCCGAAGCCGCGCGAAGTGGTGACCATCTTCGAACTCGATACTTCCGGCGAGCCGTACGCGCGCGCGGTCTACAACTATGTGTGGACGCCGCAGACCGACCCGGATGGCATCGTGCACGCGACGATCGATTATCCCGGCGTGCAGGTGGATCACCGGCTCGTGACGAAGCGCGAAAACATCTTGCCGGATATCCGCGTGCCGGCGCGACTGCATTTCGGCACCATGGGCGTCGCGCCCGCCGAAGCGGACTATGTCAGTTCGATTCCGCCGAGCTACACGGGCGGCAACATCGACGACTGGCGCATCGGCCGGGGCGCGACCATGTATTACCCGGTGGCGGTCGAAGGCGCGCTTTTCTCGGTGGGCGACCCGCATGCCGCGCAGGGCGACAGCGAACTGGGCGGCACCGCTATCGAAACATCGTTGACGGGGGACTTCGAATTCATCCTGCACAAGAAAGCGGATCTCGAAGGCACGCTCCTCGAAGGGCTCACGCATCCGCTGCTCGAAACGGATCAGCAATGGTCGGTGTACGGCTTCACGTTCCCCAACTATCTGGCCGAACTCGGGACGAACGCGCAAGTGGAAGTGGCGCAGCATGCGAGCCTCGACAAAGCCATGCGCGATGCCTTTCGCAAGCTGCGCCGCTTGCTGATGACGGTGCACGGTTTGAGCGAAGACGAAGCCATTGCGCTGATGTCGGTAGCGGCGGACTTCGGCGTGACGCAGGTGGTCGACGCGAATTGGGGCGTACACGGTTCGATCCGCAAGGAAGTGTTCAAGAACTACAAGAAGCGTTGATCGACGCGAATCAAGACATCGATCCATAGCCTGTCAATCCGCGCGCACGCGCGCGTCGCTTGCCTGACTGAGGCGAGCGGCCTGTCCATCCATCCATAACGTTCACGAAACCCTCGCCAAGGGAATGCCGGGTCGCGTCCGTTCGTATCGGCGGGCGAGAAGAGGGCATCGCCTGCACTTCGGCGATGCGCGTCGCGCACCAATGTGTTTCGTCGCCTTACGTGCGTTTTTGTCCGTCCGTGTCGCTTCGGAACAGAACGGACATGCGCTCATGCACGCCGCGCCAAGTATCGCCCGATGGCGGCCAAGCGCGGGAAATCGGAACGGAAGCCGCTAAAGGGTAGGCGTTCCTAATCGACGCACGCGAAGGATAACCCTCATGCGACCCGCCAAAGTGCCTGCCACTGTCATTACCGGTTTCCTTGGAGCCGGCAAGACCACGCTCGTGAATCACCTGCTCGAATCCACGCGGCCGATGCAGATCGGCATCGTCGTGAACGAATTCGGCGAAGTCGGTATCGACGGGCAGTTGATCGTCGCCGATGAACGCGCCGTGATCGAGATCAACAACGGCTGCGTCTGCTGCACGGTCCGCACCGATCTCGTCGCCAGCGTGCGCGACATGTTGATGCGCTTCGGCGATCGCCTCGCGCGTCTCATCATCGAAACGTCGGGCCTCGCCGATCCCGCGCCGGTGCTGCAGACCTTTCTCGCCGATCCCGACGTGCGCGAGCGCGTGGAACTGGAATCGGTCGTCGCCGTGGTCGATGCAATGCACGCGCAATCCCAGCTACATGACGACATCGCGCGGGAGCAAGTGGTGTTCGCGGACCGCATCGTCATCAATAAGACCGATCTCGTTTCGACCGATGCCGTCGATGCGCTCGTCGCCGGGATTCGCCGGCTCAATCCCACTGCACGCATCGAGTACGCGCAGCGTTCGAGGATCGACGCCCATGCGCTTTTCGGCACGCGGAGCTTTTCGGTCGACAACCTGCTCGCCATCGAGCCGAATCTGCTCGACGAAGACGGCCACGATCACGAACACGACGACAGCATTGCATCGTGCGCGATCGTGGTGCCCGGCGGCATCGATGCGACGCGTTTCAACCGCTGGATCAATCAGCTCGTGCAAACGCAAGGCACACAACTTCTGCGCATGAAAGGCGTGCTCAACATGCACGACGAACCGCGACGCCTGCATTTCCATAGCGTGCATATGTTGCTCGACACCACGTTCGGCCGTGCGTGGATGCGCGACGAAACACGAGAGAGCCGTTTCGTGATGATCGGCCGCAACATCGACGCCGCGCGAATGCGCGACGGCCTTCTGAGTTGCATGAACTGAAGCCTTCATTCATTTCTTCTTCAAGGAGCTACGCATGAAAAAGCCAGAGGCATACACGGTGAGCATCGGCGTATTGGCGGTCGTCGATACATGGCTCACCGGCACGATCTTTCCAGTTCCGGTTTGGGTGACGTTCATCGCGTGGGCGTCGTTCTTCGTGCTCGGCGGCGGGCGCGCGGGCTTCGTCAAGAGCGTGGCGTCGAATCTCACGGGACTCGTCATCGCCTCGCTTACCTTGCTCTGCATTGCGACGACGAGCGGCGGCGCGATCGCGGTGGCCGTGCTGGTTGGCATCGGCAGCGCGGCGATGGTTCAGGCGTCGAAGATCAAATTGCTCGATGTCTTGCCCGCGATCGTCTGGGGCTTCGCCTCGACGGTCGGCACGATGGTCGCAACGGGCAAGGCGATCACCACGGCGGGCATCGGCAATCCTGCGCTGGTCGCGGCCGCCGCGCTCGTTACCGGCGCAGTGTTCGGCTTCGTCTCGGAAGTGGTCGGCGAAGCCCTGCAATTCAGACGCGAGCATCGGCTCGGATAAGACCGTTTCCATTCAAGCGGAGCACAACATGAAGCTGCAACATCATCTCGGCGGCATCGAAAATCTGGGGCCGGTCAGCACTGAAAAGCGCGTATTCGTCGAGCCGTGGGAGAAGCGCATCTTCGGCATTCATACGGTGATGATGGCGGAGAGCGCGCATCTGTCGGACACGCCGCATCGCTATCCAGTCGATACGCTGCCCACCGCCTTCAAGAGCAACTGGACCTGGGCCTCGCTGCGCACCGGCGCCGAAGACATGCAGCCGTTCGAGTACTTCAAGTATCGCTACTACGAGAAATGGCTCGGCGGCATTGCGCAGTTTTTCGTCGATCAGGGGTATGTGTCGGCGGAGGAACTCGCTGAGAAAACCGCCCACTACAGCGCGCACCCGGACGCGCCTTTACCCGATCGCCCCAATGCCGAACTCGCGGCGCAGATCGACGCCTATCTGCAGCACGGCGACTCGGGCTATCACGCGCTCGACGGCGCGGCGCGCTTTCGAGCGGGCGATGCCGTGCGTATCGCCGATCCCGAAGCGGTGGACCACACGCGCTTGCCGGGGTATTTGCGCAACAAGACCGGCGTGGTGGATCTCGTCTATCCCGGCGCGTTCTCCTATTTCGTCTCGACGGGCGTGGACGGTATCGGCGCGCCGATGCCTGTGTATCGCGTTGCCTTCGACGCCGCGTCGATCTGGGGCGCCGGCAAAAGCGAGCCGAACACGACCATTTACGCCGACCTGTACGAAGCCTACGTGCAGGCCGCCGATTGAACTCGAACATAAGCCAACCCCGAGCGAACCCATGAGCCAACTCTTCGAATTTACCGGCGACCGCGAAGCATCGAGCGCCGCCAAAGTGCGTGCGCTGGAAGCCTTGCTGATCGAAAAAGGCGTGATTGCCACCGACTCCGTCGATGTCGTGCTCAAGCACTTCGAGACGATGGCCGGCCCGTTCAACGGCGCGAAGATCGTCGCGCGCGCATGGGTCGATCCCGACTACGCGAGACGTCTCGTCGAAGACACACCGAAGGCGATCGCCGAACTCTCGCTTCCGCTCGGCATGGCGGGCGCGGAAGGCGAGCATATGGCGGCGGTCGCAAACGACGCGAACGTGCATAACCTCATCATCTGCACGCTGTGTTCGTGTTATCCGTGGCCGGTGCTCGGCTTGCCGCCGTATTGGTACAAGGACCCTGTATTTCGCGCGCGCGGCGTGCGCGAACCGCGCGCCGTCCTGCAGGAATTCGGCGTACAGGTGCCCGCCACGAAGGAGGTGAAGGTGTGGGACAGCAGCGCGCAGATTCGCTGGTTCGTGGTGCCCGAGCGCCCCGCGAACACGGAGCATCTGAGTGAGGAAGAACTCGCCGCGCTCGTTACGCCCGAGTCGATGATGGGCGTTGCACTCGTCGAAGCGCCCGCAGCCTGAGGAGCGTGCCATGTTCACGCGTTTCGAAGAATACGCTGCCGCGTCGATGCTCGGCGCACCAGATTCTCCGCCGCGTCTCGACGGCAAGCTGCTGTTCACCAATCGCTGGGAGCGCGATGTGTTCGGCCTCGCGCTCTCGCTATCGAAGGCGGGATGTTTCGAGTGGGAGGACTTTCGCCAGAGCCTGATCGCGTCCATCGCGAAGTGGGAAGCAATCGAATGCGCGAATCAGCCGCGCTGGGACTACTACGAACGTTTTCTCGAAGCGCTGCTGAACGTGGTCGAGACGAGCGGCGTGCTGTCGCGCCGGGAGATCGAAGCGATCGTCGCGGCGCGCAGCCGTTAACATTTTTCCGACTCTTTTGGAGGTACTGCATGAATCAAGCTGTCCTGCATTCCACTGACACGTTCGAACCGATTCCACTGCGCGAACTGCTGCCGTGGACGATCTTCGGCGGATTGCTGATGCTGCTGGCGCTGTATTTCGTCGGCGCGGAGCAGGGTGCTACCGCCGTCTTTCAGGGCACCGCCATTCACGAGTTCGTGCATGACGGACGCCATCTGTTGGGCTTCCCCTGCCACTGACGAGGAGACGACGATGGTCGGCAAACTGTTGATGCGCGGCATGCTCGCGGGCCTCATCGCGGGACTGCTGGCGTTCTGCTTCGCGCGGGTGGCGGGCGAGCCGCAAGTCGAACGCGCGATCGCTTTTGAGGCCCATGAAGCGCACGAGCACGCTCACGCCGGCGATGCGCCCGAGCCTGAAATCGTCAGTCGTGAAACGCAAGCGGGCGTGGGCTTGCTGACGGGCGTACTCGCGTACGGCGCTGCATTCGGTGGGCTCTTCGCGTTGTGCTTCGCCTATGCGTGGGGACGCGCGGGAAGCATGGGCGCGCGGCCGCTTGCAGCATGGCTTGCGCTCGCGGCTTTCGCCGCCCTGGTGGTGCTGCCGGCGCTGAAATATCCGGCGAATCCGCCTTCGGTGGGCGCGGCGGAAACCATCGGCGTGCGCACCGCGCTTTATTTTTTATGCATGGGGATTTCCGTCGCCATTACACTGCTGTCGATAGCTTTGCGCCAAGCCCTGTCGCGCAAATGGGGCGATGCCAACGCGACGCTCGCCGGTCTGCTGGCTTTCGCGATCATGGCCGCCGCGATGCTCGCGCTGTTGCCGGCTATCGACGAAGTGCCCGCCGAGTTTCCCGCCACGTTGCTGTGGCAATTCCGGGTGGCGTCGATCGGCATGCAGGCGATCATCTGGACGGTCATCGGCGCTGCGTTCGGCGTGGCGGCGGAGCGCATGGCGTTGCCCGGCGCTGCGCGCGTGGGTCGAGGCATGCCCATGAGCAAGTCTGTTCTCAGAGGATCCGGATATCCGCGATGAAACGCATCAAGGTCGGAATGCTCGTCTTTCCTGGATTTCAGCTGCTCGACATCGCCGGGCCGAAGGATGCGTTCGCCGAAGTCAAGGTGCTGAGTTCAGGCGAGTGCGAGTACGAAATGATGATGGTCGGCACGACGCGGGGCACGGTGCAATCGTCGAGCGGCCTGACTACCGTGCCGGATCGTACGATCTTCGATCCGTGCCCGGAGTTCGACACCATCATCGTGCCGGGCGGGCTCGGCATCTTCGACGCCTTCGACGATCCGGCGCTGAGCAACTGGCTGCGCGCGCAGCATCGGCAGTGCCGCCGCGTGTCCGCTATCTGCAACGGGTTGTTCGCCCTCGGCTCGGCGGGGCTGCTCGACAACAAACTGGTGACGACTCACTGGATGGACGTGCCCCGGCTCGCCAGCACTTTTCCGAAGGCGCGCATCGAGCCGGATCATATCTTCGTTCGCGACGGCAGCATCTACACGACGGCCGGTGTCACGGCGGGCATCGACCTCTCGCTCGCGATGATCGAAGACGACTTCGGCCGGCAAATGGCGCTCGATGTCGCCAAGTATCTGATCGTCTATCTGCGGCGCTCGGGCGGGCAGTCGCAGTTCAGCCCGCTGCTGGAAACGCAGGCTTCGCCGGGTTCGCAGACTATCGAAGTCCAGCAATTCATGCTGGATAACCTGCATGTGGATCATACGGTCGCGTCGCTCGCGGAACGCGTGCATATGAGTGCGCGCAATCTCTCGCGCATCTTCGCCAAGGATTGCGGCATCACGCCGATGACTTACCTCGCCAATGCGCGCATCGATGCCGCGCGGCGCTACCTGGAAGCCACGGACTTGCCGCTGAGAGTCATCGCACACCGATGCGGCTTCGAGGACACCGACAAATTCCGCCGCACCTTCCTGCGCCGTCTGCAGATCAGTCCGGTCGATTATAGCAACCGGTTCAGATCGATGAACAAGCAAGAGTCGCTCAGTGCGGTCTGAAGAGACTCGCCACGCGGGATGATGCGCTGAGCGTGACTTTTCCGGCACTAAACGCGTGCATGGCCATGCACTTCTTCGGGGCTAAAGCGGCGCACTAAGACTTTAATTAAAGGTTAATTTTGGCGAGCCGTAAGAGGCGTAATAGATAGGTGGGCGAACACGATCGCCGGCGGCCATTCGCTGCCCGGTGAACGCCCGCCTGCATGACTCTTCTTGCACGTTTCCAAACGTCTCGCCCATGAAACGGAATCCTTTCTTCAAGCTGCTCGCGCGTTTGCGCGTGGGGCACAAGTTGCTGCTCATCTACCTGCTCGATCTCAGCGCGGTGATCTACATCAGCGGGATTCTGATTCACGAAAAGTATCTGGCGATCGATTTTTCGAACAAGGAGATTGTCGGCAACGCGTATGTTCACGAGGTCGAACATGGCATCACGTCCATCGCGATGGCGGGCGCGGGCAAACCGCCGACGGCGGCGCAACTCGATGCCGAGATCGACAGGCTCGTTCGTGCCGAGCAGCAATACGGCGCGCAGATGGGAAGCGCGGAGCCCAGCAACGCGCTGCGGACCGCTCTGCAGACGATGGCGCACGAACGCGAGGTCGGGATCGCGTCGACGGACCAGGCGCTGACGGCCTCCCGCGATCTGATAACGCGCATCGGTAATCAGTCGAACCTGATTCTCGACCCGGATCTCGACAGCTACTACGCGATGTCGCTCTCGATCTTGCGCTATCCCGCGCTGCTGACCGCGGTGAACAGCATCGGGCGCCATCTGCACGACGGCGCTCACGCCCGCTCGCGAGAGGAAGTGCGTTCGCGCTATCTGGTCCTCGAAGGGCAACTCGACGGGGTCATGCAAGGTTTGCGGTCGGACTACGCCGAGGCGGGGGCGGCCAATCGTCAATTCGAGCGCACACTCAGCCCGTCGTTCGATCGAATGCGCATTGCCGTCGAGGCATTCAGGCATGCGGCGCGCGTGGTGGTGGACGACAACGTGGCGCCGGATGCAACTGTGCTGATGATCGTCGACAGCGCGCAGCAAGCGCTCGTTCAAAGCGTAGACGGCCTCTGGCGCGATACCGGCGAGCAGCTAGACGGCCTGCTGCATGCACGCGTGCAAGCCCTGTTTTCGCGCATGTGGCTGCATTTGGGCACGGCGCTTTTCCTGCTCTGCGCCATCCTGACACTGGTTTATTGCGTCGCGCAGCAGATTTCGTCGCCGCTACGCAAACTCGCGCGCGTGATGGATGTGGTGCGCCGCACCGGCGATCACACGAAGCGCGCCGACTGGGACAGTCAGGACGAGATCGGCCAACTCGTGCGCGGCTTCAACGAAATGCTTGCGCAACTGGATCGCGAACGCGTCGTGCAGAAGGAATTGGCGGCGACCGCCCGCGCGTCGGCCGCGCAATCAGCGCTCGTGGAAGCCACGCCCGTGCCGATGGTCGTCACCGCCATTCCCGGCCACGAGGTATTGCACGCCAATGCGCCTGGACTCTTCTGGCTCAATGGGAGCAGCACCGACCCGTGGGCTCAGGGTCTCGACTCCGCGACCCGCGCGCGCTTCTTTCAGCAACTTTCCGACCGCGAAGCCATCGACGAATTCGAAGTTCACTGGAAAGCGACCTCGCAGCCGAGCTGGGCGATGCTGTCGGCGCGCCGTCTCGACTTCCAGGGACGCGACGCCATTCTCACCGCCTTCACGCCGATCAATCAGATCAAGCTCATGGAGCAGCGGCTGGAACTGTGGGGCAAGGTGTTCGAGGCATCGTCCGAGGCGATCGTCATCCTGAACGCCGAGGCGCGTCTGCTCACTGCGAATCCTTCGTTCTTTCGCGCAACCGGTTATCGGATGGACGACGTGGCGGGCAAGCCGCCGGCCTTCATCGACACGCAGGCGCAGGAAGACGAAAACGGTCCGCTGGGTAACCTCTTGCAACGCGTCGGGCGCAGCAGCACCTGGCACGGCGAAGCGCAAATAAGCCGCCGCGAGGGCGGTGATTATCCGGCGTGGCTCATGATCAGCGCGGTACACGACAAGCGCGGCACCGTATCGCATTACATCTGCACGCTGATCGACATCACGGACCGCAAGAAGAGCGAAGCGCGCATTCAGTTTCTCGCGCAGCATGACGTGCTCACCGAACTGCCCAACCGTGCACTCTTTGCCGCGAAACTCGGCGTTGCCATCGCAGCAGCGCAGCGAACGCGGCAGCGCGTCGCGGTGCTGTTCATCGATCTGGACCGCTTCAAGAACATCAACGATTCGCTCGGACATCACATCGGTGATGGCCTGTTGCGGTCCGTGTCGCGACGCCTGCTCAATGCGGTCGGCACCCACGACACCGTGAGCCGCCTGGGCGGAGACGAGTTCACGGTGCTGCTCAACGGAGTCGGTCACGCGAGCGAAGTGGCGCGCAGCATCGAACAGCGGCTGCTCCCGCTGCTTCGCGAAGCGCATGAAGTGAGCGGGCTGACACTGCAGGTTGCGAGCAGCATCGGCGTCGCACTGTACCCGGATGATGGCGAAGACATCGATACGTTGATGCAGAACGCCGACGCCGCGATGTATCAGGCCAAGTCTGCCGGACGAAATCAGGTCAAGTTTTTCTCGGCCGACATGGCCGAACAGGCGAGGCATCGGCTCACGCTGGAAACGTGTTTGCGCACGGCTATCGAGTTCGGCGAGTTGCGGCTCGAGTGGCAGCCGTGCCTCGAAGCGCGGTCCGGTGCGCTCGCGAGCGTCGAAGGACTGCTGCGCTGGAAGAGCGCGGTACTGGGTGAAATCGGTCCGGCTGTGTTTATCCCGGTGGCGGAGGACACGCGCCTCATCGTTGCCATTGGCGCGTGGGTGATCGAGGAAGCGTGCCGGCAGCTTGCCGCCTGGCGCGACGAAGAGGGCCTCGAAATACGCGCGTCCGTCAACATTTCGGCGCTCCAGCTACGCGAGCCGGAGCTCGTTGCGGCGCTTGGCACGAGTCTGCTCGCGCATGGCGTGCCGCCGCATTGCCTGGAACTCGAAATCACCGAGACGGTTCTCATGGATGGCGCCGAACACTACGCGCAAGCCATTCACGCCATTCGCGGGCTAGGCGTCAAGCTCTCGCTCGACGACTTCGGCACCGGCTACTCGAGTCTCAGCTATCTGAACCGGTTTCCGCTCGACCGTCTGAAGATCGACCGCGCGTTCGTGCGAGACATGCTCGACGCATCTGCCGATCTTGCCATCGTCAAGGCGATCGTCGATCTCGGGCATGAGCTTGGTTTGCGCGTGGTGGCCGAAGGGGTGGAAACCGGCCATCAAGCGCAAGTGTTGCGCAAGATCGGCTGCGATGAGTTGCAGGGTTTCCTGTTCGCACCGGCGATCCCAGCCGAGGAATTGGTGCTGTGGAACAGGGCGCGGCAGGACGAGGCGCTCGATGCTTCGCCGGCTTGAGGCGAAGCATCGAGGCCGGCGCCCGTGCAGCCGTCGAACTCTGCTGGAATGACGAGCGGGATTGAGCAACCGGCCGAATTTGGCCGATCCCGCTCGAGACAGCGCGCCCCCTTTACTTGCCTAATTTCTCAGCCTCGCTCGGCTCCTCTCTGGGGTTGTAGCGCGGCGTGGGCTGTGGCAGCAGAAAGAAGGCGATGGACAGCAGTGCAATGGCCACGCCGATGCGGCACGCCGCGATCGCGACGGGAACTGCAGCGATCTGAACCAGCGTCGCAGCGCCGTAGCGGCGCGTCATCTGCTGGAGGAAATCCGGCGCGAGCCGTTCGTCCATCAGCCGGCGGCCTGGCATTGCATAGAACCACTTCGCCATCCAGGTGCAGGCGGTCAGGGCAAGACCGGCAACGAGGGTTACTGATGCGACGGGCTCGAAGCCCGTGCCGAGGTGAAAGCACCACACGCGGATCGGATAAGGAATGACGACGATCGCCAGCAGGAACAGGAGGTTGATTACGCCGAACCAGTGATCGCTCTTTGCATAAATGCGACCCGAATAATGGTGTTGCAGCCAGTAGGCTCCGATCACGACATAGCAGAGAACGAGCGCGAGATATTCGCGCCACTGCTCCGCCATGGCGCTTGCCAGGTCGCTGTAGTCATGCGTGCCCTCGGGAGATCCGGGAACCTTGATCTCGACGATCAGCAGGGTCAGCGCGATCGCGAACACCGCGTCGCTGAATCCCTCGAAGCGGTCGAGTCCGCGCTCGGCACCATGCGTTTCCGTGTCGGCAGATTTACGCCTGTTACGTAGCATCATCTGAGTCCTTTCGCGCTCGACAAGATCAGAGTCACCGGCCGAAAAACGGCAACGCCTTTCCTTTGCGTGCCGCCTTCATTGGCAGCCGACGAAGCACGGCCCGGACGACTTGCGCGTTCGCAAGGCTGACTCGAGCGCCGAACCCGTCTGACGCGGCCCCGCTACGACGGCGTCGCGGCGGAAAGACTCGAAGCATTCGGTGTGCCGCCCACGCGTTCGCAAGCGGGGGTTGGGCATCACGATACCGGCCGACCAGACGTAGTTTGGCTTGAAAGGGGTCAAGTCGAACTTTGAACACGTCCGACGGGGGAACGCTCGCGTACCGCGGCAGCGTGTCCGCAGCGCGTCCCGCGGTCGGCCAGACGAAAACCGGATGTCCGCCGCAATCCTCGACTCAAGTGCTTGCGGTTAGTGCCGTTAGCAGGGAGGACGCCGCGAATTGCCGCGACCACAACCATGCACACGGAATCTGCAATGAAAGTTTCTACTCGGCTGACACTGTTAGCCGTCACAGCGCTTATCGCTTTGCTCGTAGTCGGAGGATACAGCGTCTATAGCGAGCGACGCGCAATGCTCGATGCGAAACAGGCGGAGATAGTCAACCTGTTGAAAATGGCCGAGCACCTCGCTGAGTATTATCACAATCAGGAAGTTGCCGGTGCGATGACTACGGAGCAAGCGCAGTCCGCAACGAAGACCGCTTTGAACAGGATGAATCATTCCGATCAGAGTTACTTCTGGGCCCGCCTTCCGGATGGGACCTCGCTCGTTCATCGCAAACAGGAGAACATCGGCAAAATCCTGCTGGGCAAGGCGCCGGACGGACGGCCAGACACGGAGTTCTATCGCGAGATGCTCGCCAAGGAGCACATCCCCGTAGCGATGGTGGTCACCGCCCACCCATCGACCGGCGTCATGACAGGCAAGATGAACGGCATTGTCGAGTTCAAGCCTTGGGGCTGGTGGATCGGCACCGGATTCTTCACCGACGATATCAGCGCCACCATCCTGCATACGACGCTTCAGACTGCCGGCTTGATAGGTGTAGCGCTCTTGGTCATTGCTGCGTTGGCGTGGAAAATCATACGCAGCGTCACCGGAGCCCTCGGCGGGGAACCAGAGTTTGCCGCGCGCGTTGTTCGGGAGATTGCAGGCGGAGACCTCGGTTCGCCAACGCCCTTGAAGGACGGTGATGACCGCAGCCTTCTCGCGGCAGTCGAAAGCATGCGCCGTGGTCTGCAAGACATGGTTATCACGATCCGCACAAGTTCGGAATCCGTATCATCGGGCGCTGTTCAAATTGCGGCTGGCAATACCGACCTCTCGAGTCGCACAGAGCAGCAAGCGGCATCGCTGCAAGAAACTGCCGCGAGCATGGAGGAACTGACGGCGACGGTTAAGCAAAACTCGGAGAACGCCCAGCAAGCGAGCGGACTGGCGGACAACGCGAATGCGGTCGCCAACGAGGGAAGCGCCATCATCGGTCAGGTGATTCAGACGATGGATGGCATCGAGCAGAGCTCCGAAAAGATCGCCGAAATCATCGGGATTATCGAAGGCATCGCATTCCAGACCAACATCCTGGCGCTCAACGCTGCAGTCGAAGCAGCACGCGCCGGCGAGCAGGGCCGCGGCTTTGCCGTCGTTGCGAGCGAAGTGCGCAACCTTGCGCAGCGGTCATCGACGGCCGCCAGGGAGATCAAGGATCTCATCGAAACGTCAGGCGGAAGAGTCCAAGAAGGGACCGTACTCGTCGCACAGGCAGGCGAGACGATGAAGCGCGTGGGCACGGCGATCCAGCGAGTCACCGACATCATGGGCGAGATCGCGTCCGCATCCAACGAGCAAAGCCGTGGCATCGAGCAAGTGAATCAAGCTATCTCGCAGATGGACGAGGTGACGCAGCAGAACGCCGCGCTCGTTGAAGAGGCAGCGGCCGCGGCAGGTTCGATGGAGGATCAGGCGAAGCAACTGACCGCCGCCGTAGGCGTGTTTCGCACCGGTCAGACGCTCGCCGTCAAGCCAATCAGTCATCGCGCTCCTCAGACGCCGCGATCCGCACTCGCCGAAAAAAGCGGGACGACGCCGCGCGTGCCGAAGCCTTCGAGCGGGCAGAAGCCGGTTGCAGTCGCGGCGGCGGCTGACGGCGACTGGTCGACGTTCTGAGCGTGGCGGGCGGCCGATGCCTTGGCCTGAGTCGGCGGCGAAGGCTTGCGTCGAATTCGACGCGTTGTCTCGATCGGACGTCCTTGGGCTCGCTCAACACCGTCGTCTCGAAAGGCGGCCGTTGTAGTGAATCAATAGTGCGAAGCATCTTGCAGGGGCGATAGCCAATACTTGCGAGCGCTTCTTTGAATGAAGGAGAAGGAAAGGGTGGTAAATGCTCACACGCGTTTGTTGGTGGTCGATGACATGGCCACCATGCGCAATCTGATCCGGAAAATGCTGAGAGCGATCGGTTATACGACCATCGACGAAGCAGAGGACGGAGTGTCAGCGCTCGAAAAGTTGCGCACGCAACAGTTCGATCTCGTCATAACTGATTGGAACATGCCCAATATGGACGGGCTGACTCTCCTGCAGGAGATCCGCAAGTCCGATCTGGCCGAACTGCCGGTATTGATGGTGACCGCCGAAAAGCGGCGCGAGAACGTGCTCGCCGCGATCAACGCCGGTGCGAGCGGCTATATCGTGAAGCCGTTTTCAGAAGCCGCGCTCGCAGACAAGCTGGCTCAAATTGCGCCGCCTTTAGCCAGCGCCGCGCCGACAGGTAAGGACACATCCGGATTCGGCGCGATCTTCGAGAGAACCCTATGATGGCGCGAGCGCTCTGCTTGGTCGCTCGCAAGCGACACAAGAGGATTTTTTCGGCGTCTGCGAGAAGCGCTCGAGCGTAGTTTCTACATGAACGGCGGCGTAGACGGCAGGGCGCTGAGCATGGAGCGCGACCGGTGGCCGGATGCTGACTCGCGTTTAATCGACTACGCGATGCGTCTGGCTGGCCGTCGCTGGGACTCACCATCCGCCTCGGTGCGCGCGTGAGGGCCGTGCCGATGCCGCGGATGTCGCGCTGAACCTGCATCGCGTGCGCCCACCCGAGCAGGTGCGCCCGCCGTTTGCATTCGACGATGGACCATGACCAGCCTCCGTGAGCCGGCCGTCAACGTTGTCCTTCATTCGCGCCAGTGGACGGCACGCCGGCCGGACTTGGAGGATCGCGTAATTCAGCGTCTTCGTTAGCGCGGTGGGGCGGGTTCTTGGGCTGTGCCGGACCGAGATCGGTGAGCCCGTCGAAATCGATCGGATTCTGAGGCGGCTTGCTGTTTTCCGTTCGTGCGGCGCACATGATCGGCTCCATCGTTGTCTTGATTTCTCAAGAACAGCAAACGGTGTTCCGGCCGTTTGGCATTCTTCGTGCTGCAGTCGATGTTGGGCGCCTCGAGGCGCTCACATTCACGTACCGATTGGAGCCGATCATGACCATTCCGCAGAACGAACCCGGCACTGACGTTGTCGATACCGACAAGACGAAGCAACCCGACACGAAGCCCGCTGAACCGAAACAGGATTTGCCTTTGACGGAGGCTGATGACGGCAACACTCGGACGCCGCCGAATCCATCGTGACCGGCAAGGGACCGGCCATTAGCAAGCGCCCGAAACGCCCTTTGCACGTCATTCCCGCACCAGGCGCGCTTCTCGATCAGCACCCAAAACTCGATGCGGAAATCGTGATGGATGACCGCCCAATCGATCCGTTCGACGTCGCATGACGCGATCGGCGCGGAGGCGCTATGGCGCATCACGCGTCTTCAAAACTCTCGCCGCGCTCGGCGATCAGCTTGCCCAGTTCGCGCGTCGATAAGACGCGTCGCATGGGATTGGTCGAGCCCGACTCATCATCCGCGAGATTTTCGATGATCGTGAGCAGCACCTTGCGCGCTGTCTTGATTTCGCGGTCAGTCAAACCCGTCACGCTGATCTCGTTAACTTCCTCGGCAAGCGGAACCAGTTGGTCTTTCAATGCGCGCCCTTCGGCGGTGAGGAACACATGCGTGTTCTTCTTGTTGTCCGGCCGCTGCTGACGCTCGACGAGTCCCAGCTTCTCCATCGCAGTGACGGCGGCGAAGGTCGTCGGCGCCATCACGCCGGCCTGTTCGCTCAATTCGCGCTGCGTCAGGCCGTCTTTCTCCCACAGAATGCGCAGGAAAGTCCAGTGCCCGAACGACACCGAGTGCTCGGCGAGCCGCATCTGCAATGCGCGCACCATCGAGCGCGTGGCGTCCTTTACAAGGTGCGCGAGGCGATCGTTGGGCACCGATTCGTGCCAATGGCGCAGCATCTCCGCGGTCTCGCGGGGCGCGCCCTCCACAGCCTTCTTTCGTGTCATGGCGGTTCGTTCCCGAATGCAGTTGGTCTTCCCGACATCATAGCCGCGCAGCCGTCGCGCCCGCATCCGTTGCAAAGCGCGCAGAACTCCGTGCAAACCCGAACTTGTCCGCGCGCGCCGGTCTCCTTACCATAATGATTAGATATCGAATAAAAATAAGGTGTGTCCGGGTCGCGGGAGGCATCTTTCTGCGCCAGGGCATCGTCCTCATGAGCATGGGAATCGGAGACGCTTTGTGGCCAAATCCACAGTCACGCAATTCATATCGGAATCGGACGCGGCGGCAGCGCGCGTAGAGGCCACGTATCACAAGGTCACCTGGCGGCTGATGTCGTTCATCTTCGTCTGCTGGGTGCTCAATTATCTGGATCGCGTGAACGTCAGCTTCGCGCAACTGCATCTGAAGCAGGATCTCGGTTTGTCCGACGCCGCTTACGGTCTCGGCGTGAGTCTGTTCTTCATCGGCTATATCCTGCTGGAAGTGCCGAGCACGCTGTGGCTCAAGAAGATCGGCGCACGCCTCACGATTTCCCGCATCATGATCCTGTGGGGCGGCATCTCGACCGCGATGGCCTTCATGACCACGCCGGCGCAGTTTTATATCGCGCGCATCCTGCTCGGCGCGGCGGAGGCCGGGTTCTGGCCCGGCATCATTCTCTATCTGACGTACTGGTATCCGGGCGCGCGGCGCGCGCGGATCACATCGCGCTTCCTGCTGGCGATTGCCGCGGCGGGCATCATCGGCGGGCCGCTCTCGGGCTGGATCCTGCATAACTTCGTCGACGTGCTCGGCTACAAGAACTGGCAGTGGCTCTTCTTTCTCGAAGGCCTGCCTGCGCTGCTGATGGGCATCGTCGCGTTCTTCTATCTCGTCGATCGCCCGCAAGACGCGCGCTGGCTCGACGAGGAACAGAAGAAGATCATCCTCGATGCGCTCGCCGCCGACCGCGCCGAGAAAAAGCCCGCCAAACATACGCGTCATCAGTTGCTGGCGGCGCTCAAGGATCCGCGCGTGTATATCCTCGCGGCGGGCTGGGGCACGGTGCCTTTGTGCGGCACGATCCTCAACTACTGGACGCCGACCATCATCCGTCAGGCGGGCGTGTCGGACGTGCTGAACGTCGGTTTGCTGTCCGCGCTGCCGTACATCATCGGCGCGCTCGGCATGTTCGCGGTCGCGCGCAGTTCCGACGTGACGCTGGAACGCCGCTGGCATTTCTTCCTGTGTACGGCGGTGGGCGCGCTGGGCGGCTTCCTGCTGCCCGTGCTGGCCGGCAATACGACAGCGGCCATCGTCTGCCTGGGCATGATCTCCATTTCGTACTTCGGCGCGGCCGCGATCATCTGGTCGATTCCGCCGGCCTATCTCTCCGATGACGCCGCCGCCGCGGGCATCGGCGCGATCAGTTGCCTGGGGCAAGTCGGCGCGTTCTGCGGACCCATCGCGCTCGGCTGGATCAAGACGATGACGGGCAGTCTGGCCATCGGGCTATCGGCGATCGCGGCCATCGTCATGCTGGGCGGACTCGCCGTGCTGATCGGCGTGCCGGCCAACACGCTGCGCGAGCACGCGGAAAAGCATTCGTAAGCATCGATTCTCGCAGCAGCGGCGGCGCCTTCGTCATGAAGGCGCCGTTTTTTCTTGTAACGAGGTGACGCGCTTCAGGGAAAACCCGCTTGCCGATAAATGATTAGATATCTAATATAAACGTCATGGTGATCGACGCTGGGAAGGCTCGATCGAATGAGGCGACAAGCAGGGGAGCCGGTGCAATGAACGACGAACTGTCATTCAGGACGCTCGTGGTGACGAAGAAGGATCAGGTGGCGGCAGGCATCTTCCGTTTCGAGTTGCGTGACGGCGCAGGCGGCGAGCTGCCTGCGTTCACGGCCGGCGCGCATCTGACGGTGCGCGTGCCGAACGGCGCGAATCGCAGCTATTCGCTCTGCAACGATCCGGCCGAGACCGACCGCTATGTGATCGCCGTGAAGCGCGACGCGGCGGGTCGCGGCGGCTCGGTCAGCATGGCGGACGACCTCGCGCAAGGCGATCGCATCGACGTCTCGGAGCCGCGCAACGAATTCGTGCTCAACGAGCGCGCGCGCAGTTTCGTATTCGTTGCGGGCGGCATCGGCATCACGCCGATTCTCTCGATGATGCGTTATCTGAAGGCCATCGACGGCCCGCGTTTCAAGCTCATCTACGTCTCGCGCAGCCCTGAGACCACCGCTTTCATCGACGAACTGTCGGGCCCGGAATGGAAGCCGCATGTGGTCATTCATCACGACCACGGCGACCTCGCGCAAGCGTTCGATTTCTGGCCCGTGTTCGAGAAGCCCGCGAGCGGCGCTCATGTGTATTGCTGCGGCCCGCGCGCGTTGATGGACGGCGTGCGCGACATGACCGGGCACTGGCCGACCGGCAGCGTGCACTTCGAGAGCTTCGGCGTGGATCAGTCGCGCGCAGCCGACAACGCGCCTTTCAGCGTGAAGCTGGAACGCTCGGGCCGCTCTTTCGAGATTCCGAAGGACCGCTCGATTCTCGAAATCTTGCGGGACAACGGCATCCGCGCGCCGAGCTCGTGCGAAAGCGGCACTTGCGGATCGTGCCGCACGACGCTGTGCGCGGGCGAAGCGGATCATCGCGACATGGTGCTCGGCGAGGACGAGAAGCGCGATCAGATCATGATCTGCGTATCGCGTGCGAAGAGCGAAGAACTGGTGCTGGATCTCTGAAGAACATTCCCCACTGCATAGGTTGGTCAGGAGAAGCGTAAATGCTCACGCATGAAGAAAATGAATTGCTGTGCCGCGTCGAAGGCGATGCGCCGATGGGTCAGTTGATGCGCCGTCACTGGACGCCGGTGTGTCTCATCGAAGAAGTCAGCGAACCTGACGGGGCGCCGGTGAAGGCGCGTCTGTTCGGCGAGGATCTCGTCGTCTTCCGCGATACCGACGGCAATGTCGGCGTGATGGACGAGTACTGTCCGCATCGCCGGGTGTCGCTCGTCTATGGACGCAACGAAGATTGCGGTCTGCGCTGTCTCTATCACGGCTGGAAGATGGACGTGAAGGGCAATGTGATCGAGATGGTCTCGGAGCCTTCGTGCAGTGACATGACGAAGAAGGTCAAGCACAAGGCCTATGAAACGAAAGAGTGGGGCGGCTTCGTATGGGCTTACATGGGCCCGCAGGACGCCATTCCCGAGTTCGTGCCGCCGGCATGGGCGCCGACCGAAGACACGCGCGTGAGCATCGCCAAGGCGGTCCTGCCGTGCAACTGGGCGCAGATTCTCGAAGGCGCGATCGATTCGGCGCACAGCTCCAGTCTGCACTCGTCGGACTTCGTGCCGGCGCGTGTGGGCGGCGCGGAAGCGACCTCGAAGAACTGGCTGCGTCCATCGACGGACAAGGCGCCGCGCCTCCAGGTGCATCGCACCGAATACGGCTTTCGCTATGCCGCGCTGCGCCGCCCGATACAGAACGCGGCTACGCATGACTACGTGCGCTCGACCGTGTTCGTCGCGCCGGCAACCGCGCTGATCCCGCCGAACAACCTCTACAACGTCGCGAACATCAACGTGCCCTGCGACGACCACAGCACGGCGTTCTATTTCATGGCGTGGGGCCATCCGGACAAGACGCCGGAAACCGAGACGTGGCGCAAGTTCCTGGGGCAGCAGGTCGGCATCGATCTCGACGAGTACTATCGGCCGCTGCGCAATCACGACAACCGTTTCTGGCAGGATCGCGAAGCCATGAAGGCCGGCAACTTCACCGGCATCAAGGGCTTCCCGAATCAGGACATCGCCATGTGGGTGACGATGGGCGCGATCGCGGATCGCACCGAAGAGCGCCTCGGCGCGAGCGATGTCGCCGTGGTCGAGTTCCGCCGCCGCATGCTCGATGCGCTCGAGGCGTTCAAGTCCGGCGAGGCGGCCATCGGGACCGGCGAGAAGGCCATTCCACGCAGCGTGTGCTCGTTCCAGGCGATGGTGCCGAAGGACACCGACTGGAAGCAATACGCGGCGCATCCGGTCTGGATGGAGTCCGTCGACAAGGAAGCGCCGGAACTCGAATCGAACTATCAGGTTCAGGTCTGATGACCACGATCAGACTCGGCATCGTCGGCCTCGGCCGCGCCTTTTCGCTGATGCTGCCGACCTTTCTCGGCGACGCGCGCGTGCGACTCGCCGGGGCGTGCGATCCGCGCGAGACGGCGCGCGCGCAGTTCGAAGCGGATTTCGACGCGCCCGCTTTCGACGACATCGAAGCGCTCGCGCGCCGCGCCGATATCGATGCGCTTTACATCGCGAGTCCGCATCAGTTTCATGCGGCGCATACGCGAATCGCGGCGGCGCACGGCAAGCATGTGCTCGTCGAGAAGCCGATGGCGCTGTCGCTCGCCGAGTGCGACGACATGATCGCCGCATGTCGCGAGGCGAACGTGCATCTCATCGTCGGTCACTGCCATAGCTTCGACACGCCGTATCTGCGAACGCGCGAGTTGATCGCATCGGGCGCGTTCGGCGACGTGAAGATGATCCAGGCGCTTAACTACACCGACTATCTCTACCGGCCGCGCCGTCCGGAGGAACTGAAAACGGAAGAGGGCGGCGGCGCGGTTTTCAGTCAGGCGGCGCATCAGGTGGATATCGTGCGGATGCTTGCGGGAAGCCGTGCTACGCGCATCCGCGCCGCCGTCGGCAACTGGGATACGGCGCGTCCGACCGAAGGCGCGTACACCGCGACGCTCTGGTTCGAGAACGGCGCATTCGCGACGCTTGCCTACAACGGCTATGGACATTTCGATTCCGACGAGTGGACCGGCTGGATCGGCGAAATGGGTCAGACGCGCAACGCCGACGAGTATGGCGCCGCGCGGCGCAAGCTCGCGAAAGTGGCGTCGCGCGAAGAAGAGGCGCGTCTCAAGGCTGCGGGCACGTACGGCGGCAACGCCTATGCGCCCGCCGCCAAGACAGCCGATACCCGCAGGCATCAGCACTTCGGGCCGCTGATCGTGTCGTGCGAGCGCGGCGATCTCCGGCCGATGCCCGATAGCATCGTCGTGTATGGAGACGAACGGCGCGAGCGCATCGAGCTCGAGCCGCCCGAGGTGCCGCGCGCGGAAGTCATCGACGAACTCATGGCCGCCGTGCACGGCGAGACCGCTCCGCTGCACGATGGCGTCTGGGCGCGCGGCACGCTGGAGATCTGCCTCGCGATGCTGCGTTCGAGCGCCGAACAGCGCGACGTGCTCATCGGCGGCGAAACGTCAATCACAAAGGAAAGTTGAATATGGGCAAGCTCAATCTGTCGGTCGCGGTGGGGAACTACGATCGCATGCGGCCGCTGGTCGATGGCGAAGTGCAGATCGACGGCGTCGATCCGACTTTCATGCTGCAGGATCCGGAAGAGATCTTCTTTCGCGCGTTTCGCCACGCCGACTACGATATCTGCGAACTGTCGCTGTCGAGCTATAGCGTGAAGACGGCGGCGGGCACGAGCCCGTATATCGGCGTGCCGATTTTTCCGTCGCGCGCGTTCCGGCATACGTCGATCTATGTGCGCAACGATCGCGGCATCGAATCGCCTGCCGACTTGAAGGGCAAGCGCATCGGCGTGCCGGAATATCAGCTGACGGCGAACGTGTGGGCGCGGCTCTTTCTCGAGGAAGATCACGGTCTGAAGCCGTCGGACGTCACGTGGGTTCGCGGCGGCTATGAGGAAGCCGGCCGGCTCGAAAAGATCAGTCTCAAGCTGCCCGGCGACGTGAGGCTCGAAAACGCACCGGAGAACCAGACGATCTCGGGCATGCTCGCATCCGGCGAGATCGATGCGCTCATCGGCCCGCGCGCGCCGTCGTGCTTCGCGAACGGGCATCCGAACGTCAAATACCTTTTCGACGATCCGCAAAAGGCTGCCGCCGACTGGTACACGCGCACGAAACTGTTCCCGATCATGCATCTGCTGGGCGTGCGGCGCACGCTCGCCGAGCAGCATCCGTGGCTGCCCGGCGCGGTGGCGAAGGCGTTCGAGAAGAGCAAGGCGCTGGCGCTCGCCAGACTCAGCGATACGTCCGCGACCAAGGTGACGCTGCCGTTCGTCGAAGAACAGCTGCGCAATGCGCGGCGTCTCATGGGCCACGATTTCTGGTCGTATGGCTTCGAGCCGAACCGGCACGTGTTGTCGCGGTTCCTTGAGCGGCATCATCAGGAAGGCTTGTCCAGCCGGCTGCTGCAGCCCGAGAAACTCTTTCATCCCGCGACGCTGGAAAACTTCAAGATCTGAGCGTGACATGGCCGCGGCAACGCGGCCTCACATCTTCGATAGCGCCTCACATGCCGGTTCCGGCATCTTCCGTTCAGTCTGGACTCACCGGATGACGGCCGTCGCGCGACCGTCCATTGTCGCCACTCAGGCAACACGGTGTACGCACTCGCGACCCTACTGGCCTTCGCTACCGCTTCCTACAATCCGTCACACGCTCGGTCGAACGCGAGCGAAAGGAAGCGCAACGCGCGCTCACGCCATCAAATTTCCAGGACTATCGAAGATGAGCCAGACAACCCGCAATGTGCAGCCCGTTATCGCCAAGCTCGGCAAAGAAGGATCGGGCGAGCTCGTGTCTTCCCGATACGCAGTTCGCATAGGCGATATCGATGTCGTGCTGATCAGCGACGGCGTGCTGCCGCTGCCGACCTCCACCATGTCCACGAACGTGAGCGAAGCCGATCGCAACGAATGGTTCGATGGCCGTTTCCTGCAACGGGACACGTTCGACTGGGCGTTGAATATCGCGCTCGTGCGCAGCGGCGAACGCCTGATCCTGATCGACTCGGGCGTAGGCGATGGGTTCGAATACTTCTCGCGCGCCGGTCAGTCGGTAATGCGCCTGGAATCGGCCGGTATCGACCTGGCTGCCATCACCGATATCGTGATTACGCATATGCACATGGATCACGTCGGCGGGCTGAATGTCGATGGCGTCAAGGCGAAGCTGCGTCCCGACGTGCGCATTCATGTGTCCGCCGCTGAAATCGCGTTCTGGAAGAATCCGGACTTCAGCAAGACGGTGATGCCCGAAGCGGTTCCTCCGGCGCTCCGCGAGGCTGCTGCGAAGTTCGCCAAACGCTACAGCGAGAACATCGTGCAGTTCGATCAGACAGTTGAAGTCGCACAGGGCGTGTCGGCGCGGGTGACGGGTGGCCACACGCCGGGGCACTGCGTCGTGGATGTCGCATCGAACGGGGAGAAGCTGACGTTCGTCGGCGACGCCATTTTCGAAGTCAACTTCGACAACCCCGATTGGCAGAATGGCTTCGAACATGATCCCGAAGCCTGTGTGGACGTGCGTATTGCGCTGCTCGACGACGCCGCTGACACCGGCACGCTGCTCGCTGCTGCGCACGTCGCGTTTCCGTCGATCGGTCATGTTGCAAAGAGCGGTGAGCGTTACCGCTTCGTGCCGGTGCAGTGGGACTATTGATCGATACTTCGCGGCGCATTGCGAGTTGGATTCGAGGACATCCGCGTCACTGGCAATGATAGTCAGTGAGCGGCCTTCTTCTACTGGTTCTATACAACGGACACGATATGGAACTCAACGGTCTCCTGCCAGCCGTGTGCTGCACGGCTTTGCTTGCAACAGTACCCGCCATTGCGGTTGCAGATTCCTTCACTGTCAAGGTCGATGGGCTGAATCGCGGTCGGTTCGAAAATGAACAGGTGTACGGTCAATTCGGCTGTCATGGCGAAAACGTCTCTCCGCGCATTTCGTGGTCGCATGTTCCGGCCGGCACGAAGAGCATCGTCATCACCATCTACGACCCGGATGCACCCACCGGCGGTTTGGGCTGGACGCACTGGCAAGTGGCAAACATTCCGCCGTCGCAAACATCGATTGAAAAAGGCGCGTCGGGCAATGCCCGAGTGCTGCCGATAGGTGCAATCGAGACGCTGACCGATTTCGGTGCTTCGGCGTATGGCGGACCGTGCCCGCCGCCGGGCAAAGCGCATCGATACATCGTGACGGCTTCGGCTTTGACCGTTTCGAGCCTCGATGTCAAAGCGGATTCAAGTCCCGCGCTTGTCGCCTATCAGATGCATGGGAAAGTCATCGGCCAGGCGCGCTACGTGGCGCGCTATCACCGTTCGGCGGACTGAGCAGACCTGCAAGGCGATAGTGATCACCGGTCCGGCTGTACACGCTTGGTCCATCCGGCGGCTCTCCGATGCGAACCGGCACGCGGGTTGCGGAAGATACGCGATCAACCCACGGAGAGCACCATGAGCCAACTGACTTTGCACGATCTCGCAACCAAGATGGCGGAGATCGACTTCGCGATGCTTTCGACGCGCTCGCTGAACGGCAAGATCGCCGCGCGGCCGATGAGCAATAACCGCGATGTCGAATACGACGGCGACAGCTACTTCTTCACGCTCGAAGAAACGCATACGGTGCAGGAGATCAAGGCCGATGCGACCGTGGCGCTGACTTTCACGAGCAGCGCGAACCCGGACGGCGCGCCGCCGCTTTTCGTGGCCGTCGAGGGCCGCGCGGAGCTCATTCGCGAGAAACCGGCGATGAAGGATCACTGGAACGAAGACATCGAGAAATGGTTCTCGAAAGGCTTCGAAACGCCGGGGATCGTACTCATCAAGGTTCGCGCCGAGCGCATTCACTACTGGATGGGCGAGGAGGATGGCGAGATCTCGCCTGACTGATTGCCGTAGCCGCTGACAGAATGATCTTGCCGACATTCGTCGACGATTCCATCCGCCGATGCGCGTCGGTTGCACGCGCGAGCGGATACGTCGAGTCCACGACGCGGATTGCAGCGAGCGAGGCTGCGCATTCAGCGGCGCTTCGACATAAAGGGCACAACCAGTCCCGCGCCGAACGCCAAATAGACAGCGGCGATGTGCGCCGCGGGCAGGTGATATTCGAAGCCGGGCGTGAAGCGCTTGGGGACGACGATATAATCGCCGGCCGCTGCGGCAAGCGTCGTCGCTGCGGCGAGTGCGACGCGTTGTCCGTGAGTCGGCGCGGCACCGCCGCGCAGTCTCGGCGATGTGCGCGCGGCCGCGACAGCCAGCGCATTGCAGGCGGCCCAGCCGATCGACATCGACTGGTGAATGGCGAGACCGGCAAGCAGATGGCGCCATTCCGGCCGCGCGGTCTGGTTTGCTTCTTGCGGCCATAACCAGTGGCTGACGGCGCTGATCGGCGCGCTTGCGCGTTTGCCGTGCAGACGCCCACAGATCGCAAGGGCCGCCGTCGATAACAGTCCGGCAACGGAGCCGGGAATCAGGATATCCGTCACAGGGTCGATGTCTTCAGTCATGGTCATTTTTCTGACAGGCGCCACGGGGCTCCTCGGCTCGCGCATCGCGGCGGCGCTGGTTGCGCAAGGACACGCGGTGAGGTGCGCCGCGCGCCATGCGCCTGGCGGCGAAGGCGCCGTGAGAGGCTGCCGTTTCGTGGCGCTCGATTTGAGCGATGAACTCGACCCAGCAAGCGTGATGCCGCTGCTCGAAGGCGTCGATGTGGTCATCAATGCCGCCGGCATCTTCGAGGACCGGACCGGACACGACTTCTCGCGCATCCATACGCGTTCGCCGATCGCGCTGTTCCAGGCGGCCGTGATGGCGGGAGTCGGCCGCATCGTGCAGATATCGGCGCTTGGCGCGGATGGGGGCGCACAGACGCCTTATCACCGCTCCAAGAAAGCCGCCGACGACGCGTTGCGCGCGTTGCCCATCTCGTCGTTGATCGTGCAGCCTTCGCTCGTGTTCGCCGAAGACGGACGCAGCACGCAGTTCTTCGCCGCGTGGTCGACGTTGCCGGTCGTGCCGCTGCCGGGGTCGGGCGCGCAGGTCGTGCAGCCGGTTCATGTGGACGATGTGGTCGAACTCGTGACGCGCGGCGCGTTGACGCGCGCAAGCGCAGCCCCCGCGAGCGAGACGGTGGCGGCTGTCGGTCCGAGACCTGTGACGATGAAGGAATACTTGCGTCTGCTGAATCGGCTTTGCTCCGCCGGTGCGCCCTTGTTCATGCCGGTGCCGATGCCGCTCGTCAAGACGGCCGCCGCGTTATGCGCGCGCTTGCCCGGCGCGCTGATGAGCCCCGATGCACTCGCGATGCTGGAACGGGGCAACGCGGCATCGGCGGATGGCATGCAGCGATGGCTCGGCAGGCCGCCCCGATCGCTCGGCGATGAGCCGTCGAAACGCGCCACGCTTGGCCTGCGTGCGAAGCTCGCGTGGCTCGCGCCGCTGCTGGCGGGCGCCATCGGCGCGGTGTGGATATGGACCGCGATCGTGTCCGCCTGGCTTTATCCGCGAGCGGCGAGCCTCGACTTGCTGGCGCGAGTCGGCGCGCCCGAAGGCACGCGCCTCTTCCTGCTGTATTCGGCCGCGCTGCTGGACCTGCTATTGGGCGTGCTGTGCTTCGCGTGGCCCGCGCGGCTCGGACCGCGACGCCGTCTCTGGTGGGCGCAGATCGGGTTGATCGTCGTCTATTCGGTGCTGATTACCTGGCGCTTGCCGGAGTTCTGGCTGCATCCGTATGGCCCGCTGTCGAAGAATCTGCCGATGATCGCCGCACTCTTGCTGCTGATGAACATTGATGGAAAGGGCTCGACGTGACTTATCTGACGATCAAGTGGATCCATGTGATCTCGTCGACGATCCTGTTCGGCACCGGAATCGGCTCCGCGTTCTATCTGCTCGCCGCGAGCATCGGACGCGATGCACGGACCGTCGCGCGCGTGTCGCGGCTCGTGGTGCTGGCCGACTGGCTTTTCACGACGCCGACCGCCATCGTTCAGCCGCTCACCGGCTATCTGATGATGCGGCTCACGGGCTTTCCCGTTTCGAGTCCCTGGCTCGCCTGGTCGATCGGCCTCTACGTTTTCGCGATCGCGTGCTGGCTGCCCGTCGTGTGGCTGCAGATGCGCCTCGCCGCCGAGGCGCAAGCCTGCGCCGTATCCGACGCCGGGCTGTCGAGGCGCTACTGGCGCCTCATGTCCGCATGGATCGCGCTCGGCGTGATGGCGTTCGTCGCGTTCGTCTGCATCTTCTGGCTGATGGTCACGAAGACGCTCTAGGCACGCGGTTCAATCCGTCCGGCTGTAATAAACATACGAAGGTTGTCTCAGCTCGCCTTCCTTCCCGGCGACATCGCCGGAGTTCGGAAACTGTGGAAGCTTGTCCCACAGCAGCGCGCGTCCGAGCATCTGTTCGCGATCCAGTTCGGGATGATCGTGCTTGAGCCGATTCAGAAACTGCTCGAAGTCCGACACATAGAGATCGGTCTTGACGGCGTGCTCGCGCCGATGAAAGAGACGCTGCAAGAAACTCATCGCTTGCTCCTCGGGGTGCGGCCCGGGCTATTCGCGCTCCAGCCTGAACACGTGCGATGCGCGTGAACCGTTGCGCTCCTCGGCGTACACCGTTTCCGTAACGACGACCCGATAGCTCGGCTTCGGCAAGATGGAAGGGAGATTGCCCGTCACGCGGCTATCGATGCCGCCCAGTCCTGCGGCCGGCGCCGGCACGTTGTTTTCGAGCGTCGCGTTCGATGTGATGACGTTGTCGTGCCAGCCCGACAGATCGCGGCGCGCCTCGATCGACTTCGCGTCCGCGTCCACGGTATCGTCCGTCGAGCCCATGCCTTGCGAATCCACGCCGACGATGCGGCTGTTCGCCCGCTGCACCGGATCGCCGGAATCCCGCGCGATCGAAGCATGGTCGATGTCGGGCAGCGGCGACGGGTCATTGCGCTGCCCGGGCTCGGCCGAGCCAGCATTGCGGTCGCGGCCGAACTCCGCTGCCTGCGTGGCGGCATCGGGCGATGCGGTGCCTGTCGCTGGTGTCTTGGCGGGGCTTTTTGCCGCCATCTCGTTCTGCTGGGCCTGGGTCGGGTTGCCTTCGGCGTTCTGCATGCTTGCTCCAAGTCGTCGTTTCTCGCTGCACGACTCGGTCTGCGCATGGCGCGTGCCTAGCGCATGACGGACTCGCTGGCGGCATCCGTCTTCCGCCGTTGCCGCTTGCGCGAAGCGCGGATAGACGCTGCGAGTTCCATCGCGTACGGCACGACGCCGAATATCGCGCAGAGCATCAGCACGGCTGTGACGGTCGTCGAGGACAACGGAGGATCGCGCCATGCGGGCGTGTAACTAGCGGCGTTATCGAACAGTCTGGCGAAGACATCGGGATGGGCGAGACAAATGATGGCTAGCCCGACGATCGGTGCCATCTCAAGAACGCTATGTACCATTTGCTCGACGGGTGTAATGACGCGCGTCGCGGATGCGTAGCGCAGATCCGCATACACGGTGAGATGGTGGACGACGATGAGCGCGGCCATCGCAACGATCGCGAACGCGTTGATTTGCAGGAACAACGCGCACAGCACGACACCGGCGCCTTCGGTTAGCTGGGCGATATGCATCAGCGATTCGCGCACGCCGGCAGTCTCGGGAAGATTCGCCCAGCGGTGACAAAGCGCGTCCGCGGTGCCGGCGGCGAGCCACAACGGAAGCACGCCGTAGAGCAGGAAGTGCTGCGCGAGCGCCGGATTCATGTTCCGCTGCCGCCGGGCGATGCCGCGGCCTGACACAGTTGAAGCTAGACGCCGCCGACGAAGGAAAGCGACGCGAGATGCTCGGCGCAGCGCCTGAGCGCGCCGACGTCGGCCTCGCAAACGAAGTTGATGCCATCGGGTGCGACGCGGGCATCGAGAACGGCGACGTGGCGCTGCATCAGTGCGGTTATCAGGTCGTGCTCGGGGAGCGACTCCGCTGTCATGGTTCGAATAGTGATGTTGGCTTTCGGCATGTTCGACTGGTTTCACCACAGGTACGTGCTCATTGTCACGGGCACTGCCGCGCGTCACAACTCAGCGCGCATGTACGAAATGCGAGGAAGCGGAACGTCAACGCGGAAGTACAAACGCGGGCGTCCACAAACCGCGCGATCCGAACACCGAGGGTCTGCCGGGCAGCAGAGCGCTCGCGGATGACAAGGCGACCGGCGTCAGCCTGCCGCTGTTTCAAGAAGTGAACCCGGCCTCTTATATTCAAGACGCGTGCTGAAAGTTGCACGGCCACCGATCCACAGACGGTTGGCCGACCGGCTCGCGACACAATGTCCGAACATCGGTGCACCGTTCAGTGTGAAACACAGTCGGTCGGAACGCTGTGACAGGCGGACGGCGGGTTGCCTTTGGCCACCGAACCGCGCACCCGTTCTGATTGCTGGTTGATCTGGCGTCGCGATCATCCCACCCACAAGCGGGCGGCGGCGCTGCCCGCGCGAACGTCGGTGTCCTTCCCACGAAGCGCGCTTTCGGTGCCTCGACCTGAGACTGAGACGAAAGACGAGATTCGCTTTTCGACGAAGTCGACGGCTGCCTGGGCTGCCGCGCACGAGACCCGCTTGCTAACTCCGGGCATGTCGAATCGGCAGCGTGGCTCGACGGGGCGGGTGCTTGCGACCCTTACGCACTGTCGCGATCACTTTGATTGTCGGGTTCCAACATGGGACTTTTGGGAATCGGAATTGCTCAACCCTGCCACGAAGGCTTGTTAGTGAACCGCGCACCGTGTTGATTCGGCTATGTCGGTTGTGCAAGAAGGAATCGATGATGGATCAGGCTTTTGACTGTGTTGTTATCGGCGGCGGTCCGGCTGGGTTGACCGCTGCACTCTATCTTGCCCGGTTCAGGCGCTCGACCCTGGTTATCGATGCCGGTCAGAGCAGAGCGTCGCGGATCCCGATCGTGCGTAACCTTGCTGGTTTTGAAGGCGGCATCAGCGGCAAGGAACTCATCGTCAAGATGCGTCGGCAGGTCGATTGCTACCCGGTGCCGATAATCGCCGGCCGAGTCGTCGCGATACGACAGGTGTCCGCCGGCTTCGTCGTGGACTACAGGAGCAGCGGCGATGCTGACAGGCAGAGCGCTCTGGCACATCGTGTCCTGCTCGCGTTCGGGATCCGCGATAGGCTACCGCCGATCGTCGGAGCCGAACGGCTTACCGAAAAAGGATTGCTCAGGTTGTGCGCGATATGCGATGGCTTCGAGGCGCAAGGCAAACGGGCGGCGATGCTGGGTTCCGCGTCACGAGCGCTGTCGCACGCTTTGTTCTTCCGAACGTTTTGCAGGCAGGTAGCTGTCGTCGCGCCCGACCTTTCGGCGCTGACGCAAGAGGAGCGCGCGTCGGCCGTAGAGAACGCCATAGAATTGGTGCCGTTGGGTGCGCTCGAAGCTTCGGCTAACGCTGACGGGCGCTTGAGCGTTGTCTGCCCGGATGGGCGGCGACAGAGGTTCGATATTGTCTATCCTGTGCTTGGCTCTCGCGAAGAAACTGAGCTATTGAGTGGCTTGAACGTCGAACGGGATGAGGACGGCATGATCGTGGCGGATAAGCGGCAGCGCACTAGCGTGGCCGGCATATTTGCCGCGGGCGATGCAGTCAATTCGTTGAATCAGATCTGCGTGGCAGTCGGCGAAGCCGCGATCGCGGCGACGGCTATCCATTGCAGCTTGCCAGGCAATCCGCTTTGAAGCGGCGGCAGGCCGCTGCGACATCAGCATCGGCGTGAGTAGGCTAGCTGCGCCGTATCTTGCTTCGCACTGTCGCGGCTCAGAGCGAGGGAATCTGTGAAAAGATGGTCTGGCCGGGCCGGGCCGGGACGCTCACGGCGCGGCTCACCCAGCTTCATGGTAGCCTGATCACTTGTCACGCAACGCGTTACGCTTGCCACCATGGCTTCCACGTCGATTCCCGGCACCACCCGCTATCAGGACGAGGCACACCATCCAGGGGATCTTCTCAAGATCTTTGTGCTGCCCCATTTGGGCCTCTCGGTGAGCCAGGCGGCCCGAGATCTGGGCGTGGCTCGTCAAACGCTTCACCGGATCTTCGACGGCAGCGCGAGCATCACGCCCGAAATGGCGGTGCGTCTCGAGGCCTTTTGTGGCGTGCCGGCGATGCACTGGTTGGAACTGCAATCCGCGCATGATGTCTGCGACGCTCGTACTTCGCTCGAGCAGGCGCTGACGAAAATTCCGAAACACAGGCTCTCCCGTGTTGCAATGAAGCAGCTTGGAGCAACAGATGAACGATAGTACCGTAATGCCCCAATACGCTCGCACGGGCGTCCCGGGGCTCGACGACATTCTCGTTGGCGGACTGAGCCGGGGCAACTTGTTCCTTCTCGAGGGAAGTCCGGGCACGGGCAAGACAACCATCGCGCTGAGTTTCCTGCAGGCTGGCGCCGAACTGGGGGAGCCATGCCTTTACATCACGCTCTCGGAGACGATGGAGGAACTGCGCAACGGCGCCTTGTCGCACGGATGGCGGCTCGGTCCACAGATCAGCATCTTCGAAGTCAGCCCGTCCGAAAATCTGCTTGACGCCGATCAGCAGCAGACGCTGCTCTATTCCTCCGACCTCGAGCTGGGCGAGACGACGCGGCTCATCCTCGGCGAGTTCGAGCGCGTGAAACCGAAGCGCGTGGTCATCGATAGTCTTTCGGAGATTCGCTTGCTTGCGCAAAGCTCGCTGCGCTACCGCCGGCAGATCCTGGCATTCAAGCATTACTTCGCGGGCCGCGACGCCACGGTGCTCATGCTGGACGATCTCACCTCCGATGCGGCGGACAAGACTGTGCATAGCGTGGCGCACGGCGTCATCAAACTGGAGGAGTTATCGCCGCAATATGGCGCCGAGCGCCGGCGCCTAAGGGTGCTCAAATACCGCGGTCAGCATTTTCGTGGCGGCTATCACGATTTTGCTATCCGACACGGCGGGGTGGCGGTGTTCCCGCGACTTGTCGCCGGTGAGCACCGAACCAGTTACGCGCGCACGCAAATGACAAGCGACGTTGCGGAACTCGACGCTTTGCTCGGCGGGGGTGTCGAGCAAGGATCCAGCACGCTTATTCTTGGCCCCGCAGGGACCGGCAAGAGCCTCTTCGCGATCCAATTCGTCACGGCGGCCGTGCGGCGGGGCGAAAAGGCTGCGCTCTTCGTCTTCGATGAAGAGCTCGGCCTTCTGTTCGACCGTGTGCGCCCAATGGGCATCGACCTCGAAGCCATGAGAGATGCCGGTGACCTGCACGTCGAACAACTGGACGCGGCAGAGCTGTCGCCGGGCGAGTTCGCGCATCGCGTGCGTGCGAGTGTCGACCGCGCGCGTGTAAAGACGGTTGTCATCGATAGTCTGAACGGGTATCAGGCCGCCATGCCTGAGGAAAACGCGCTCGTACTGCACGTGCACGAGTTGTTGCAGTATCTGAATCGGCAGGGCGCGAACACCTTTTTGACTGTCGCCCAGCACGGCCTCGTCGGCGACATGAAGGCGCCGGTCGACGTGACCTATCTTGCTGACACGGTCATCCTGCTTCGTTACTTCGAAGCGATCGGGCGCGTTCGACGCGCGGTGTCGGTCATCAAGAAGCGCACCGGGGCTCATGAGGAATCGATCCGCGAGTTCCGTATCGGTTCGGAGGGGCTCACGCTCGGAGAGCCGCTGGAAGATTTCCAGGGGGTGCTTCGAGGCGTGCCGACGTTCGTCGGAAAGTCGGCGCCTCTGCTGACGCCGAAGACTGCAACCAAGGACTGACGATCGCATGGCCGAAACCGAGCGATGTCCCGTGCTGCTCCTCACCCCGTCGGGACGCGACTGCGTCGTTGCGCAGGCGCTGTTGGGGGCGGCCGGGATCGACGCAGAGCCGTGCAAGAACGTAGCGCAACTCGGCGAGACGTTGAGAGACGACGTCTGCTGCGTTATCGTCGCCGACGAAGCGTTGAACGGCGCCGACCTCGCCACGCTGGCGGGATGGGTGTCGTCGCAGCCGCCGTGGTCGGACCTTCCATTTGTCGTACTCACACAGCGCAGCGGTCCCGTTCGCAGACCGATGGCCGAGCGGTTGATTACCGCACTCGGCAACGTCACGTTCATCGAGCGTCCGTTTCATCCGACGACGTTCGTAAGCGTCGTCGAAACAGCGGTGCGGGGCCGGAATCGCCAGTTCGAGGCTCGGGCTCGAATCCGAGAACTCGATGAGGGCGAAGCGCATCTTCGCATAGCACTCACGGCCGGACACCTCGGCTCCTGGAGCCTCGATCTTTCCAGCAACACGCTGACAGCATCGACGACTTGCAAAGCGATATTCGGCCGCTTGGAGACCGACAACTTTACTTATGAAGAACTGATTGCAAGCACTCATCCCGAGGATCGCGAGCGGGTGCAGGCAGCCATCGCGGTCAGCGCGGAAACCGGCTGCGACTATGCGATCGAGTATCGCAACGTCTGGCGGAACGGGACCGTGCACTGGGTTGAAGTCAGGGCGCGTGTCGTGCACGACGACCGGATCGTTCGGCTCGTCGGCGTTTGCTCCGACGTGACGCTGCGCAAAACGTCGGAAGATCAGCTGCGCCGGGTGAACGAATCGCTCGAAGTCAAGGTGCTGGAGCGCACCGCGCAACTGGAAGACGCGCATCGAACGGTGCTCGAGGAAATACGGCAGCGCGAGCACACAGAGAAGCTGCTGCGGCAGGTCCAGAAGCTCGAGATGATCGGCCAGTTGACGGGCGGCATCGCGCACGACTTCAACAATTTGCTGATGGCGATCATGGCGAATCTCGAACTCGTGCGAAAGGAAGTGCCGCCGGAAGAGCGAGTGGGTCGGTTGGTCGATGGCGCGCTGAAAGGCGCTCAACGCGGCGCCGCGCTCACTCAACGGCTGCTCGCGTTCGCGCGACAGCAGGTCCTTAAGGTCGAGCCTGTCCAGATGTCTGCGCTGGTTCACGGCATGGCCGACCTTCTGGACCGGTCGATTGGCTCTATGATCGAACTGGTCATCGATACGCCCGAAGAAGTGCCGTTTACTCGCGTCGACACAAATCAGATTGAACTGGCGATACTGAACCTGGTAGTCAATGCGCGCGATGCGATGCCCGACGGCGGCGCAATCCAAATCAGCGTCGATACCGCGCATTCTGCGGGCGATGGCGACCTGCGAGCCGGCGACTACGTGCGGGTGACAGTGAGGGACACAGGCACTGGCATGGACGCCGCGACACTCGCCAAAGCGACGGAACCCTTCTTCACGACCAAGGAAGTGGGGAAGGGCACGGGGCTTGGCCTTTCGATGATTCACGGTCTCGCGCGTCAGCTACAAGGCGCGCTTCGTCTAGAAAGCACGTATGGAAAGGGCACGCGTGCATCGCTCTGGCTTCCTGTCACGGGTCGCCCGGCTGCCGAGGAGCGTATCGCCGATGACCCGAAGGACGACGGTCCGGCCGACGCCAGCGAGCTGCGCGCCACCGTACTAGTCGTCGATGACGACCCACTTATTTTGTCAAGCACATCTTATCTCCTGCAGGACCTTGGACATGAGGTGATCGAGGCCGCATCAGGGGACGCCGCGCTCCAAGTCCTTCGCGCCGGCCAGAAAGTTGACGTTCTGCTAACTGATTTCTCAATGCCCAAGATGACCGGCGTTGAATTAGCCAATGCGGCGCGGGCACTCAGGCCCGTCCTGCCTGTCATACTCGCAACCGGCTACGCGGAACTGCCGGAGGGCACCGGAGCGGATCTACCGAGACTACGCAAGCCGTATCAACAAAGCCGGCTTCTGCAAGAGATCAGGAACGCCGTGAAAAGCTTGGAATCGCCGCAATCCGGGGCGCAGTAAGCTGTCCATCGCACGAGCCAGCGAACGGGCCGCCTTCCGGACACGTAACGGCCTTGACGGACGAAGGACGTCTGCAGAGATGGTTGCCGCTTAACGCATATGGCTGCACGAATTTACTTCCTCACCCTTCCGTTAGCTGGTTGGCCGTTGTGCTGACTTCCGCAACCGGCCGGTTTCTGCCGTTCGACCAAGTCGCAGTGAGACCGCTCCAGCGGCCGGTTCAGGTCGAGACCGGACCGACGCCGGACCGGTGTACATTGGGTTGCATCAACCGGTTGAAACGGCCCCGAACGCGTTCGTTGACAGACGACTGCCAGCTAATCAGCGGATCGGCACGCCAAGATCCTCCTCCAGGAAGCGCAGAATCGCCTCTGCCAGCGCCTCACGAGGATACGCATTCTGTGTAACGAAGAGCGCCCCGATCGTAGGGTGGGTCCGCGCAACAGGCACCGCGAGCGCCCAGTGATCCGCATTGACGTAGGCGAGAAGCGTGCTGCCGGGGACAACCTGATCGTAAAAGATGACCTGGCTGTCGTTCCGCGAGTCGACGCGCGCGAGCTTGTCATAGCTCGACTTCAGGATCGAGGAGATTCGCTCGGGCTGCGGGAACGTCACGACCGAGTAGTAATGCAGATCAGCCGGAAGCGGATGCTGCGCGAGCCACGCTTTGCGAGTCGCAGGTCTCAAACTCTCTACGGCACCACCATCGCCCGATGTGCAGGTTGCGCCCGGAACATATCGCAACAAGTCGGCCTGATATTGGTCGGCGTCGTTGGCGAGCGGGGAGCCGCCGATTGCACCGGCGGCACTCACCACCGCCGCCACGCGGCTTCGTATCTCAGGATAGGCGACCAGTGCTTCCAAAATGTCGGGCGCCCCCTTCGAATAACCAATCAACACGAGCCGCGGCGCGTCCTCCGATGCCGGCATAGCCATGATCGCGTCGCGAATTTGCCGTGCATTGTTAGTGGAACTCGACAGCGCGTCGACGTTGATGAGCGCTGCATCGAAGTCATACTCGCGAAGATGCGTCACGACGGTATCCGGCGTATCCAGCCAGGGATCGAAGCAATCGTAGCCGACGCCATGCACCACCGCCCCAATCAGGTGCCGCCTAGACTGGCCAAGTTCGACGGGCTCGCCGGTGCCAGGGGACTCTGCGCCGACCCGCGTCAGCGCTTGCTCGCACGGGCGGTAGTCGGGTAGCGCTGCACCGCGTGCTTCGAGGACCGCGCAATATATTTCCCGAAAGCGCCCTCGCTTATCCATGACGCCAGCCTGAGACGCGGGCATGAGAACCATCGGGGGTGTATCGGCCGAGTACGGGATAAGCGGCTTCGCCGCGCATGCGCCGAAGAGAACGCACGACGTGATCGTCGCTAACCGAGCGCTGATCTGGCGGCACGCATCGAAGGCAGCGGCAACCTGACGCTTGAATTGAATGAGCGCCCATCTCGATCTCGAGTCACTGACTCGCATTGCCGGTTGCTCCAGTTTGACGAGTATCTGGCTCTTCCAGATAGGGGACCCACTCAAGAAAATCGACATCCGACAGACTCCGCGGCCGGGTGGCGAAGAACACGACCGCGCGCAATCCGTCCGTATAGTAAGTCGCACCGTCAAGGGTTATACGAGGACGAGTCGGCGGTGCGGGGCCAACACCGTTCACAAATCCGAGCTTTTCGAGGCCGCTCGAATACATCAGGTCCTGCATCAGAAAGTTGCGTGCCTCGTCGACGTTCTCGTGGAGAGTGAGGCGTTTTTTATCGCGGGGCGCAAAGCGCCCGCCGACAGGGCGGCCGACCTGCGCGACGTAGACCAGTTGTCCCTGAAAGCGGATCGGAGCGAGCCATCCCCGGATCCAGTTTGCGGGTGCCCCGGCCTGCGCCTGCTTGCGCATGACAAAGTCCGGTTCCCGACCGAAGACGCGCTGCGCGAGGTCAAACTCCCGCGCATCGCGCCGATAGTCGCGCCGCACCAGCGCTGCGCCGATGTCGGTGAGCTGGCCAATGCCAATGGCATTTAGCGGATCGGCCTGAATAGTCCCGCTCGGGTCGGTGGCACAGCATGGTAGGCGCTCGAGCGCCGCGCGCAGCGACGCCAGGTCCTGGTAGTCCGTGATTCCAGTGGCAGAGGGTGGCAGAGGGATCTGCGACAGCCGTGGATCCATCGTGCCGCCTGGCACACGCAGAAAGATCGAGAAGGGCATCAGCGTCTGGTTTCCCAGCAGATCGACATTGACGAGCTTGATGCCTTGATCGGGGTTGGTGAACAAAATGCCCGATCGTGTCTCCCCCGACGGGATGGGGTTGTTGAACCTGAGATCACGGAAATAGTCGTCCATGCGCTTGTTGCTTGCGCCGCCAAACAGCGTATGCATTGACCATGCGACTTCATGAGGTGAAAAGTAGTCCGGGTCCGTGCCCGAGCGTAAAAGCCACAGCGCCTGCGACGTCCCATTCTGCACTTCGAGCCAAAGCGGCTGCACTCCCGTTCTGTTGACGTCGGCACCATACATCCGCTTGCTGTCTTCTTCGCTAAGCACCGTTGCGCTCACGCGTACGCCGCGACTGGAGGCGCTGACCTCGCGCTGACGCAACGGCTCAGCGTCCGCCTCGGGCGGAACTTGCCATGTCGAGCAGCCGGCCAGCGCGAGCGCCAGGCATAGCGCGAGTCCTGCATTAGACCGTCGCCTGCGCAAGGTCTGCTGGATGGTCATGGCCTCGCTCCTGGCGTCACCCGCAGTACCTTGTACGGAGTGATCCACGGGAAGATTTCGATCTGCGATAACGGCCTCGGCGTGCGATCGAACACCAGCACGACGCGGAAGCCGTCGGTGTAATACGGGTCGGTCGTCAAATTCCTTCGCGGCGCAGCTTCCAACACGGCACCCACTCCCGTCACTAGTCCCATCTTGAACAGGTTCTGGGAATACGCCATGTCTTCGGTCAGCGCAGTGCGTGCCTCATCCACCTCCGGGTCGATCTTGTGTGTCGTGAACGTTGACGAGTGCCACGTCAGGCGAATCCCGATATCGCGGCTGATCTGTCCAACCCACACAGGCTTGTCGTGATAGCGCATCGTGCTGAGCCAGAGCCGCATATGGTTGCGCTGGTGAATGTCGCCCCGCGCCTTTTGAAGCGCGAGGTCTTGGGCGCGTCCGAACAGATGAAGGTCGCTCACCGGCGCGTTGACGTACGCTTGGCCCGACAACGCGGCGCTGATCATCCGCTCGATTGCCCCCGACCACTTTCGTTCCGTGAGGCTCCAGCCCCGCCGCACCAGTGCGGGAAAGGCGTCGTCGAGGCTGCCGACGATCACCAGGTTGAGCGGGTCGCCCTTCTTTGAGCCGTCCTCGTCAGTTGCGCAACAGGGCAGTGCTTCGAGCGCTTCTCGAAAGCTCGCGTCGTCCGTGTAATTTACAGTGGGCTCCTGCGGATCGGTCGCCCGTCTGAAGACCTGACTACGCTTGTAGTCGGCTTCAAACCCAGGTACGGATACGAAAACGGAGAACGTCCGAGCGTGTCCGCTCGCGACGAGATCCAGTTGCACCAGCTTCGCGCCCGCGTTGAAATTCGTCAGCACAAACCCCGCGACCGTCTCTCCGGGACGCACGGGGTTATGAAAAGCGAGACTACGGAAGCGGCGCGCGAGCTCGGAACGCTGGTCGGGCGAAGCATCGCTGCTGAAAGCCTCTGCCGCCTCCGATGCGGGAAAGAAGTTTGGATCCAGGCCGGGTGACAGGAGAAAGTAGTTGTGGTCCTCGCGATTGCGGACCTCGATCCAGACGGGCTGAATTCTTCTTTCGGCAAGCGGGACACCGTACACCGCCGCGCTTTCCTCTGAGGACAGCACGGCTGTTGAAACCTCGATGCCGGCCTCGTCGCGTGTCACGGCCCGGTTTTGGTAAGCCGGTATTGCGGCTTCTGGCGGAACCGCAGCGCAACCGACCACTAGATAGCCGACGGAAATCGCAATCAGCATCCTGGTAACGACGCTGTTCATCAAGTCAACTCCGGGGTTGACACCGTGGCGTTCGGTCGCGCGGATCAGCTAGCTAACTGCGCGCCGCCCTCACTGAGCTTGCAGGAGTACGCTACCCAGTTTAGTAGAGGTTGGGGCGCCGATGGGGTAGCGACCGTGGATCGCATCCGTGCAGCACGGAGTTGATGATCGCAAAGTCTTGATTGCTTTCCGGCCGCATCCCTAAGCGGCTTGCACGGATCGGCGCCGGCCAAATCAAAGCAGATGGCCCGCCGCGATTTCCGGGGGCGGAAGCACCGCAAAAAGATCGATCTGACAAATTCACTCACTAAGCACTGGCAAAACGCCGCCGACGCGACAGGCGTCGGTTGTCGTGGCTATGCGACAGACCGTCTGCGGATAGCAAAGCGTTGAGAGGGCGAGTGCAGGACGGCGAGTTCGCCGGCTTCCCGTCCCGACTCTGCTACAAGCATTCCTGCGCTTGCTCAGGTAACGCGCACGAACTACCCTTCGGCGAAGAACCACTCCGACATCGTCCGCGCTAGTTCGCGCACGACCTCCGCGTCGGTCCGGCCGGAGGATGCGCGCACGTGAAACGAATGATCTGCGTCGTCCACCACATGCAGCGTGGCGCGCGGCCCCAGCGTCTCGACGACCGACCTCAGCAGGTGAAGCTCGGCCAGCTTGTCGCGCGTGCCCTGCAGGAAGAGAATCGGCACCGTGACGTCCGCCAAGTGCCGCGCCCGCTCGACGCCGGGCGCCCCAGCCGGGTGCAGCGGGAACGCGACGAAAGCGAGGCCACGCACGCCATCGAGCGCGGAGATGGCTTGGGCCTGGGACGTCATGCGGCCGCCGAACGACCTGCCGCCCGCGAAGAGCGGCAGGGCTGGCAGCCGCCGGCGGGCCTCTGCGACGGCTGCCTGCACGGCAGCATGTGCCACGGCCGGCGAGTCCACCCGCCTGGAGCCCCGCTCCATGTACGGAAACTGGTAGCGCAATGTGGCGACGTTCGCCGCGGCAAGCGCGTCGGCCAAAGACGACATGCCGGCGTGCTGCATGCCCGCCCCAGCGCCGTGCGCGAAGACATATAGCGCTCGCGCGTGCTCTGGCACTTGAAGGAGCGCAGAGACCTTAGAGCCGTCGGGTAGTGCGAGCGAAAGCGATTCTGCGTCGTCCATGGTATTCAGGTCGTGTCGGTGTGGTCTTTGCGCCGATTCTGCATCAATGAGGCATCGGGAGCCGCTTGTGGCAGCTTCCGGCAAGGCATTGCCCGGGCGGACTTTGCCGGCCGATCCATGGAGCGCGCATCGCGGAGGGCGCCGCAGTCGCGATGTGTCGGTTGACGACCGAAAGCCCGACAGCAATGTGATCTGCGCTTCGAGACATTCGCGTAATAGCACGCCTGCATCATTGTTAGCGAGCTGTTACGACACTGCAAGCAGCGTCAAAGGAAGTTCGCGGAGGGCGGTTCATCTATCGGGCTCCCTGAAAGAGCAGGTCCGGCAGCAAGAAGCTGTTAGTCGACGCATGGTTGGCCGCGTATGGCCGCGACGCGGGTACGTCGCTCGCTAACGCCGGGACCATCGAGCGGCAGCGCGTTCGACGCTGCGCTAGCGTCGGCTCGATCCCGCCTGATGTGCCGCGAACAGACACAGCATCTCGTACATCATCGTTGCGGCGACGAGCGCGGTGTTGCCGCTCGGATCATACGGCGGCGACACTTCAACCACATCGCCGCCGACCCAGTTCAACCCGTCGAGTCCGCGCAGCAACGCAAGCGTTTCGCGCGTCGTCAATCCGCCGATTTCCGGCGTGCCGGTGCCAGGTGTGAACACCGGATCGAGACCATCGACATCGAGCGAAAGATACACGGGCGCATCGCCGACCACGCGCCGCGCTTCTTCGACGATCGCCGCCGGGCCGCGTTCCTCGAACTCTTCGATGAACACCACGCGCATGCCGTGATCCAACGAATAACGCCAGCCTTCGTCGGTATTCTGCGCGCCGCGTATGCCGATCTGAATCGTGCGCGTGGGATCGAGAAGACCCGCTTCGACCGCGCGTCGGAACGGCGCGCCGTGCGTGAATTTCGAGCCCTTGAACGCGTCCCACGTGTCCGTGTGCGCGTCGATATGCACGAGCGCGAGCGGTTGCTTCGGCACGATCGCCTGAAAGACCGGATAGGTGATCGAGTGATCGCCGCCCGCGATCAGCGCTATCTTCCCCGCGCGGAATACTGGCTCGAAAAAGCGGCGGATATCGGCGTGCGCGGCTTCTAGATCGTAGAGATGCTCAAAGGGCACATCGCCGATATCGGCGACGCGGCACGCTTCGAACGGATTGAATCGCGTGACGTGATGAATCGCGCGCATCATCGTGGACATGTTGCGGATCTCGCGCGGCCCGAAGCGTGCGCCAGGACGCGCGGTGACACCGCCATCGAAGGGCACGCCCGCCAGCGCGATATCGAGCGCCGCGAGGTCGCGCTCGAACGGCACGCGCATGAAAGTGGGAATGCCGGCGAAGCGCGGCAACTGCATCTGCGAAAGATCGGTGCTGGCCATGATGAGTTCCCGCTGATCAGAACGTGGGCGGCGTGTTGACCCAGAGTATGCGCGTCACCGCATCGCCCGGATTGCGATAGCTGTGCGGCTCGGTGCTCGGAAAATAGAACGAATCGCCCGCCTTGAGCGAATAGCTCTGATCGCCGAGCGTGAGTTCCAGTTCGCCTTCGAGCACATAACCCAACTCTTCGCCGACGTGATGAATCTGCTCGTCGCTGCGCGCGAGCGGCTCCAGTACGTGGATGTCGCCCTGAAGCAACTGGCCCGGACTCGGCACGACAAGGCGTTCGAGCATGATGGAGCCCTCGGCACGTCTGCGTTTGCCGGCCGCCGGAGCGGCCCGCGCGCCCGGAAAGCGCACCGAGGGCCGCTCGCTCGCACGCTGAACGGGCGAAGCCGTGAGGGTCGGCGCGGACAGCAGTGCCGCGATGTTGGTGTCGAGCGCAATGGCGAGCTTGTGCAGCATGGCGAGCGAAGGCGTCGCGTGGCCGCCTTCGACCTTCGACAGAAGACTTTCCGAGCAACCCGCCGCTCCCGCGAGCACCTTGAGCGTCATCTGTCGCACCATGCGCGCATGACGCAGACGCGTGCCGAGGCCATCGGCGGCGGACGCCGGCGCGGCGTTGGCTTTAGGTGAAGTACGCGCTGCAGTTGAGGAAGGTCGTTTGCTGGCCACGAATGAACACCATCGAAAAGAAGAAGGGCGCGCTTATGCGAGCACCGTGAACTCGACTTCGAGCGGGTTGAGCGCGTTGATCGGAATGATATCCTGCGGGCACGCCGACATGACCACGACGCAGTCCATCGCGGCCCTGATATCCACGTAATCGCCGGACTTCGACACGGGCGGCAGCCAGTCAATCGAATAATCCGGCTTGACGGGAATGTTCATCCAAAGATTGAACGGCTGGGGCACTTCCTTCGTGCGCAAGCCAATAGCCTTCAGCGCAAGCCGCAGGTTGTCCGCGCAGTTGTCGTGATAGTGCTCGACGCCGAGATTGCGATAGCGGTACAGATCGCACGCGGCGATGAGCGTATCGTGCACGCCCGGCGACGTATCCGTGACGAGTTCGGCAATCGGGCGGCGCTGGTTGGTCACGAGCGGATCGCCCGGCTGCGGAATGATCTTGTCGATGAACGCGCGCGTATGTTCGAACGACAGAAACTCGTTCAGATGCTGCGCGTTGAAGATCCACGTATCGCACACTTGCGTGCCGTGCGGATTGGCGATGCGGATGGTCTGCCCGGCCTTCACGCGCACCGCGCGGCCGCAGCGCGCGGGCACCGTATACGTCATGCCGATTTCAGGCGTGCCGTCCGGCGAGATGGGTTCGTTGAGCGTGGCGTTGACGCCGGTTTCCTGGCCGTTGTCTTCGGTGCTTGCAAGAGTCGTTGCGGATGCGTTCATGTGGGCTCCTTCAGTCGTTGCAGAGTGTGGTGAGGCAATGAGCGAGCGCGCGTGCGCCGAGCACGAGATGTCCGGCGTCCGTCGCTTCGGCGGGGTTGTGGCTGATGCCGTCTATGCTGGGCACAAAGATCATTCCGCTCGGGCAATGTTTCGCGAGATACATGGCGTCGTGGAATGCGCCCGAGGTCAGATGCAGCGCGCGGGTATCGAGCGCGCGGCAGGCTTCGTCGATGCGCGACAACACGGACGGATTGAACGCGACGGGCGCATGGGCGAACAGCGCTTCGATGCGCGCGCCATGAGATTGCGCGATGGCCTGCGCGTGTTCATCGAACGCGCCGAGCACGCGCGCGTCCGGATGGCGGAAGTCGACGGTGAAACTCACCGCCGACGGAATCGTGTTGATCGAATTCGGCGCGATGTTCCAGCGGCCGAACGTGACGCGCGTATCGGCGCGGCCGAGTTCATGGGCGATGGCATCGAGTTCCCGATGCAGCGCGATGGCGAGCGTCATCGCGTCGCGGCGCAGTGGCATCGGCGTGGTGCCCGCGTGGGCGGCGATGCCCTGCACATGGAACGCGTACCAGCGCACGCCCTGAATGCCGCTGACGACAGCGAGCGGCACCTCGGCCTTTTCGAGTTGCGGACCTTGTTCGATATGCAGTTCGACGAAGGCATGCGCGGCGTCTTGCTGCGCGCGCGGCGGCAGTTCGGGGAACGCGCTGACGTGGCGTTGCAGCGCCGCGCTCAGGGTTGTGCCTTCGGCGTCCTGCACGTGCGCATAACGCGCCATCCGCGACGGCTCCACGAAGGCGCTCGATCCCATCGCGCCCGGCGAGAAGCGCGTGCCTTCCTCGTTGGTCCAGATCGCGACTTCGAGCGGGCGGCGCGTGGGCACGTTCGCATCGTTCAACGCGGCGAGCACTTCGAAGCCCGCAAGCACGCCGTAACATCCGTCGAGCTTGCCGCCGGCAGGTTGCGTGTCGATGTGGCTGCCGGTCATCACCGGCGCAAGTGCTGCGTCGCCCTCGCGGCGGAAAAACAGATTCGCGCACGCATCCACATGCACGCTGCAGCCGAGCGCACGCGCGCGGTCGATCAGAAAGCGCCGCGCTTCGATATCGCGTTCGCCGAGCGCGGGGCGGTCCACGCCGCCGTCATCGCGCGCGCCGAATGCAGCGAGGGCTTCGATCGATTCGAGCAGGCGTGCCGCGTTCACGAAATGCGCCACTTGTCTTGCGCTCACGATGTCACTCCTTCGCTCACGAAATCGAGGCTGCGTTCCAGCCACGGTTTAAGGAACTGCTGCAAGCGCGGTGTGCGCGTATTGCCGAACAGTTGCGCGGGCGGTCCGGCTTCGACGATTTTCCCGGCTTCCATGAACACGACCTTGTCGGAGATCTTCGCGGCGAAGCTCATCTCGTGCGTGACCATCACCATCGTCATGCCTTCCTGCGCGAGCGAACGGATCACGTTGAGTACTTCCTCGACAAGTTCGGGATCGAGCGCGGATGTGGGTTCGTCGAGCAGAATCACTTCGGGTTCGATGGCCAGCGCCCGCGCGATGCCCACGCGCTGCTGCTGCCCGCCGCTCAGCCGCGCGGGATACGCGTCCGCCTTGTGCTCGAGACCGACACGCGTGAGCGCGGCCAACGCTTTCGTGCGCGCGTCGCGCCTGCTCATCTTCTTGGCGAGCACGAGCGGCGTCGCGACGTTGTCCAGCGCGTTCATGTGCGGCCAGAGATTGAATTGCTGGAAGACCATCGAAATAGGACGGCGCACGTCGGCGATGCTGGCTTCGCTGTCACGATCCTTCGCCGTGCGTCCTGTCGATCGATAGCCCAGCAACTGGCCTTTGATCCACACTTCGCCTTCGTCATAGGCTTCGAGAAAATTCATGCAGCGCAGCGCGGTGGTCTTGCCCGAACCGGACGGCCCGATCAGCGTGACGATCTCGCCGCGCATCACATCCAGGTCGATGCCCTTGAGCACGCGGTTCTCGCCGTACGACTTGCCCACGGCGCGCAGCTTGAGAATCGGAAGGTCGCTCATGATGTCTTCTTCAGAAACGGAATGCGGGAAGTCGCGGCCTGCGCGATCAGCGACACGGCTTGCGTCAGCAGCCAGTAACATGCGATCAGCAGCGCATACGGACCGATATACGTGTAGCTCGATGCGACGATATCGCTGGCCGTCATCGTCAATTCGGGCACCGTGATGATCGACGCGACCGCACTCTCCTTGATGACGAGAATCGTCTGGTTCGCGATCAGCGGCGCCGCGAACGCGAGCGCCTGCGGCAGCTCGATGGAGCGGAACGCGTCTCGCCGGCTCACGCCGAAAGCGGCGGCGGCTTCGAGCTGACCGCGCGGAACGCTCGCCCATGCCGCGCGAAAAAGCTCCGCGAAATAAGCGCTCGAATAGAACGCGAGCGAAAGGATCGTGGCCTGCACGGCCGACAACGTCACGCCTAAAACCGGCAGCCCGAAGTACACGATCACGAGTTGCGACAGATAAGGCGTGCCGCGCACCAGCCACACGAACGCGCCATAGACGAGCGCGAACGGACGGCCGAACGCGAGCCGGATCGCATTGATCGCGAAGCCCGCGACGATGCCGATGAACGCCGCCAGCACGCTCACTTCGAGCGTGATGCCCATCGCTTCGATGAAGCGCGGAACGAGTGCGATGAAGTTGTTCATGCCGATGCCTCACGGACGCCGTGCCACACGCAGCGCGTACACATGACCCGCGCCCGCGAGCAGCGACGTGATTGCCAGATAGAACATCGCCGCCAGCGCGTACACTTCGAGCGGCCGATACGTCGATGACGAAAGCTGCTGTCCGACGCGCATCAGATCCGTTACGGATATCACCGACACCACCGCCGACGCCTTGACGATATCGATCATTTCGGAGACGAGCGCGGGCAGTGTCGCGCGCACGACTTGCGGCACTTCGATATGCCACAAGGTCTGACGCCGCGTGAGATTGAAGGTCGATGCCGCCTCGATCTGCCCGGGCGCGATGGAGCGAAAACCCGCGCCCAGAATCTGCGACTGATACGCGCCCGTGTTGAGCGACAGCCCGATCGCGGCGGCAGCGAGCCCCGGTAACTCGAGCCCGAGCGCGGACGGCACGTAGTAGAACACCAACAGTTGCGCGAGTACGGGCGTGCCGCGCAGCAGGCTCACGTACACGCGCGCCGTGCCGCGCATTAGCCGGCTGTCGCTGACCGACATCGTGTAGACGAACACGCCGACGAAGAAGCCGCAGCAGACAGCAACCGCCGACAGCACGAGTGTCGTCAGCGCGCCGTCGAGCAGTTGCGGCAAGTAGCCGATGCAGCGCGTAAGCAGATCGGGACCGTTCATCGCGATGTCAGATAGACGGTGCGGGAAGCGTGGCCGGAACGTCCATCGTCGAGCCGAACCATTTCTCCTGAAGCTTCTTCATGGTGCCGTCGCTGTTCGCTCTCGCGATGCCATCGCTGAAGAGCTTGAGGAGGGCAGCGCTGTCGGCGTCCTTGCGTGCGACCCAGGCGAAGTACCTCTTCGGACCGATGGTCTGCGGCAACACCGCGAAAACGCCCGGACGCGACTTCAGCAATGGCCCGAGATTGGCGACGGACTGCGCGACGGCATCGAGCCGGCCGACGGCGAGGTCGGCATAGGCTTCGTCGAACGCGACGTATTGCTTGATCTGCTTGATGCCGGGACCGCCGGCTTCCTTCAGCTTCTTGTCGAGCGCCATCAGCGCCTGCAATTGTGCAGAGCCGGTCTGCGAGCCGACCACCTTGCCGTTCAGATCGTTCGGCGCTTTGATGGAGGTATCGGCGGAGCGGGTGAGTACGCCGGTGGTCGCGTCGGCGACGGGAACAGTGAAGGCGAAATGATCGGCGCGGTCCTTGTTGACGGTCACGGCCGTCACGACGAGGTCGAAGCGCTTTGCATCGAGACCGGGCAGCAGACCCTGGAAGGGCAGGTCGAGCTGCTTGACCTTCACATCGGGCAGAGACTTGAGGACGTAGGCCATCAGATCGGCGTCATAGCCGACGATCTTGCCGTTATCGACGTATTCGAAGGGCGCGTAACGCGCTTCCGTCGCGATCGTGATTTCCTTGTTCGATTTGATGCGGGCTAGCAGATCTTCCGCGTGCGCAAGCGACGGCGCGGCGGCGTTGAGCGCGAGCGCGCCCGTCAGTGCGGCCAGCAAATGGCGAAGACGTTTGTTCATGACACTCCCCTTGCGTATGGGCTATGTTGAAGGCAATCGGAATTCCATTCAAGCAACTTGAATGTAATTCATTATGCATGAAGTGTGCCAACGCGAAGCGCCCGGACCTGCGGGGCTTCGTCTTCCGACATGCACTGAAAGGGGGGTGTAGAAGCGGGCGAATGCACCGCCGCGCACGGCGATGCACCGGTTTGAAGTATGAAGGGAGTGATTGCGAGAGTCAGTGGGGTCCGCAATAGGGACGCAAGACGTCACACGAGCGACAGGGCGTCCGGCGGCCGCGGCTTAACCGGCAGCGGGGACATGGAGATGGATCCTCGATGCGTCGCGCGCAAGGGTTCGACTAGCAAGCTCGCAACGTTTCGTCAGTCTGGAGATTGCGAACTCGGGTACCCGGCGTACGATCGTACGTTCCGCGCGATCGACGCCCATCGTCCTGCTGCAAAATTGGCACTCGGCCTGAAGCTCGGCCGCCGCCAGGGCGGTCGCAACCAGCCGTGCTTGTTCCCGACGATGCGCCGCGACGGAAGAATGCGCGCCGGCTGGTGTCGCGGTGCGGCAGACATCGCGTAAGGCGCAATCGGCGGGAAGCACGGTCTCCAGTTCGTCGCGAACGAATCGCCATGCGCCCTGATTGCGGTCTTCCTCCTGCGCCCAAACGATGCTGCGCAAGCTGGTGAACCGGGCGAGCACGCGCCGGAGTGGGTCATGCGGAACGGATAGAGCTGCTCGATGCGGATGATCGCCGTCGATTCGTCGCCGGACCCGTCGCGAGCATCGCGCAATTCGTAGTAGAACTTTCCGCTGCATAGGACGACGCGTTCAACCGCACTTGCATCTGCGATGCGTTCGTCGCCCAGTACGCATTGAAATGCGCCATCGATCATCTCGCGCAGCGTCGAGTGCGACGCGACGTTGCCGTAAAGCTTCGACTTCGGAGACATGACGATGAGCGGCGTCCGACGTTTGGTCGTCGCCTGCTGGCGAAGCAGATGGAACCATTGCGCCGAGGTCGAAGGTACGACAATCCGCATGTTTTCGTCCGCGCGAAGCTGCAGGAAGCGGCCGAGATAGCCGCTCGAATGCTCCGGACCGACGCCCTCATGGCCATGCGGCAGCAATACGGCGAGCGCCGACTCATAACCCCACTTGAACTCACCGGCCGCGATGTACTGATCGATGAAAACCTGCGCGCCGTTGACGAAGTCAACGTACTGCGCTTCCCAGACAGTCATCGTGGTCTTCGTTTGAACACTGTAGCCATACTCGAATCCAAGCACGGCCTCTTCGGTCAGCGGCGAGTTCACGATGTCGAACCGTCCCTGCCTTGCGGCGATGCCACTGAGCGGCACATGACGGTGGTGAGTGCACGTCAAGCACGAAGACGCGGCCGAAGCGCGCGCCCAAATCGCCATAGAGCTTCCCGGTGAGCAACAATTTCAAACAGGAAGCGCGGCTAATTTCCATTCTTGGCTTTACATAATCAACATTATCAGAGTTTTAAGTGTCACGGCAAAGTTGTAATGTCGTACTTGAGCAAAGTACAGATGTCGCACCGCAGGTATTTCGAGGGCAAGCTGGA
>NZ_JALQDN010000095.1:0-46106 GCF_023631205.1 Caballeronia sp. NCF2
AAACAGAGCCAATCACACATCAAAAACACGACATCTGTATTTAGCCGGTGGTACGACATTTCAATTTTGCTTTGACATTAAGTGTAGGTCCCAAGTTCAAATGTCGTGTTTCTGCTAAGTAGAGATGTCGCGTTTTGGCGTAGGTTCGTCGCCACACAAGCGTTTCAGGAGCGCGGGCGATGAACACGATTGGGATCATCACGATGTCGATGCGTGAACTGGACCGACTCAAGGCGATTCAGGCGGTCGCCGACGCGCGACTCAAACCCGAGCGTGCGGCCGAACGGCTGAACTTGAGCGTACGGCAAGTCGAAGGCCTGGTGTGGCGTTACCACGCGGCCGGCGTGGCCGGTCTGGTGTCAGGCAAACGCGGACGCCCGAGCAACCATCAATTGCCCAACGGCGTGGCACAGCGCGCGCTGGCGTTGATCCGCGAACGCTACGAGGACTTCGGGCCGAGCTGGCCGAGGTCGAAGCGGCCTTCGACGCGTACGAGACCGCACTCGTCACGAACGACGTCGCGATGCTCGACGCGCTGTTTTTCGATACGCCGCATACGCTGCGCTACGGCGCCACGGAAAACCTCTACGGTTACAAGGCGATCCGCGCGTTCCGGGCTGCACGACCGGGCAAGACACTGGCGCGCACGGTGACCGCGCGCGTCGTGACCACATGCGGCGATGCCTTCCCGTCGCGAACATCGAGTTCCGGCGCGATGGCGATCCGCGCATCGGCCGGCAGACTCAAACGTGCGTGAAGATGCCCGAGGGATGGCGCGTCGCCAGCGCGCATGTAAGCTCGATGGGCGCGTAGCGGCGCGCCTGGCCGACTGCCTGACCAGCAGCGGCCGTTGCGCATCACCGTGAAATGCGTCATTGCGAGGTCAATTCCGTTCGCGCGACGCAACCCGATGAATATTCGATCTGCATCGGAAGCACGTCACTTGCTGCGCAAAGTCCAGCGACGATCGGAAAGAGGGTCGACGTCCGGCAAGTCACGTCGATGCTGTGGCCGATGACCGGCTCGCCGACGTCAATCCAACGCCACGACCGCATCGAGCGCGCCGCCGACCATCGCGCGCAGCGTCGGCTGGATAGCGTCGGCTTTCTCCGGCAGATACACGAACGGCGGCGCTTCATCCATATACGCGGACTGACACATTTCCAGTTGGACCGCGTGAATCCCGTCCTGCGGCGCGCCGTAATGGCGCGTGATGAAGCCGCCCTTGAAGCGCCCGTTCGCGACCCACGTGTAATCGCTTTGCGCGGCCGCATCCGTCACCGCCCTCGTCACCGATTCCGCCGCCGTCCTCCCGTCCTGCGTGCCGATGTTCAGTTCTGGCAGCTTGCCGTCGAAAAGACGCGGCAGCACGCTCGCGATCGAGTGTCCTTCCCACAGCAGCACGTTCCCGTGCATCTCGCGCAGACGCACAAGCTCGGCGGCGATCGCATCGTGATACGGCTGCCAGTACGCTGTCACGCGACGCTGCTTTTCGGCGGCATCGGGAGCGCAGCCTTCGCGATTCACCTGCTCGCCGCGAAACGTCAGATCGGGGCACAGGCCGGTCGTCGTCTGGCAAAACCTCATCCCGCAGCCACGCCTCGATTGCGCGGTCACGCTCGCGTAATGCACCAAGCGCAAGGCACATGACTACTTCGGCCGAAAAGAAACGTCGGCGCGTCAGAAAATATGCATCATGCCGATGTACGCGCCCGTCTGGGATTGCCCCGCGAGCGGACTCGTGCCCGGATCGGCGTCGCGCGGCGTGGCGAAGACGGAGAACGTACCGTTCGCGCTGTTGCGCACGTAAGCGACCGTGCTGTACAGAAATGTGCGCTTGGTGAAGTTATAGGTCGTGCCGAGCACATAGAGCATCGCGTGGCTCGCCGGGTCATGCGATGCGTCGCCGCCGCCCTCGCCCACGTGGACATAGAAGCCCGCCGCCGTGACGGCCCAAGCGGGCGTCGCCTGATAGGTCGCGCCGAGCCAATAGTGATCGGCGGTGCTGGAGAGGCCCGCGGGCGTGTCGGGCGCGGAATAGTGCGTGTAGGCGGCCTGCACTTTCCATCGATCCACCTTCAGGTTCGCGCCCACGAAGAGTTCGCGCGACGCCTGAAATACGTTGTTCATCTGGCCATTCTGGCTGCGCAGTTCGTCATAGATGCTGCGCACGTCGAAAAGCGGCGAGTGGTAAGTCAGCATGATGCCGTCCGAGCGGCCGAACTCGCCCGCCGCGCCGGAGTTGAACGCGCCCGCCTGACCGCCCAGCGAGTACTGTCCTTGCACGTCGAACCCATGAAACACGGGGCTGTGATATTCGACGTTGTTGCTCGTCTGCTGCCAGTTGCGTCCGCGCACGAGTGATGCCGATGACACCGCCTGTTGCACGAAGGGATCGAATTCCCAGACGCCGTCGCTGTCAATGAACAGATTGCGGCCCGCCTGCAACTGCCCGTATGTCTTCGAGCTCAGTCCGACATAGGCGCGGCGCGACCAGAGACGTCCGCCCCCCGTGGTGCCGTTCATGATCTGGATCGCAGTTTCGAGATTGAACACCGACGTCAGGCCGCCGCCTAGATCTTCGTTGCCTTTGAGGCCCCACATGCTGGTGCCCCAGTCGCCGCCCTCGGCGCTCCATCGCGCGGATGTGCCGCCGGTACCGTTCGCGATGTGATTCAGATATTCGATGCCCCCGTCGAGGCGTCCATACATCGTGACGCTGGATTGCGCCATGGCGCCCGACGCGACAAAGGTGAAACCGACCACCGCTTTCCGTATACAACCTTTCATGTTCGGTTCGACTCCGTTGGGGGCCCGCTCGGATGCGCGGAACCGATGCACGCGAACATAGCACCATCGCGAGAACTCGGCACAGATCCAGTAACCGCAACGGTCAAGAACTGGAAGATGATCTCAATCGAAATCCGTTTGCTGCGTCCCGCGCAGCTAGCGATCCAACGGGCAGCCGCGAGCAGCCATACTTCAGCCGGTCGAGGTCGCCATCGGTGATGCTACTTGTTTCGCCAAGCCGGCTCGCTTTCAGTCCCGAACGTCGCTAAGACCTTAGCGCGCACGTCGGACCTCATAGTCGACACAGCTACGAAGGTAAGAACGTTCCATCCACCCTTTCGTGCTCAAGGGGACGAACCGCTATCAGGCCGGCTCGGTTGACTATCTCAATGTCGCCAGCGCGCAGACCATTGCGCTCGAGAACCAGCGCAACGGCGAGACGATCGAAGCGCGCCGACTGAATGCTAGCGTTCGACTGCTCAAGGCGCTCGGAGGCGGCTGGGATCGCACGGCGCTGCGCGACACGGCGGCCGCAGCGCAATGACACCGTTGTCGTTTTGGCACTAGCTTCTCCGACCTTCAAACCTCCGTACAGACAGGAATTAGCAAATTCCTGCTGTACGTGGAATCGAGGCATGGTCATCGGATCGACGCCTGCATTCGCGTACGCCCTGATGCGCGCCAGCGGCCTCTGACTAAGCAACCTCGGCTTTCGACGGCGCCTCAAAGAAAGACCGTTGATATTGAGGGAATGAAGGCGATCGCGATCAATCCGAGAAGCAACATACCGAGGTAAATCCAGATTCGCCTCGAAGCGCAGGCGAGCTCCAGAAAGCCGCGCCGCGCGAGATTTTCATGCTCAGGCTGCCTCCGTCTTGCCGACCATGTGCCCGGATCGCCCTTTGCGCGTCAAGAGCAGCAACGTTGCGACACTGACGAGCGTAAGGATGGCAAGCGGCATGAGCGCGAGGGAGTAACTGCCCGTTGCCTCCTTAACCCAGCCGTAGACGTTCACCATGAGGCCGCCACCAAGCAGATTTGCGATCGCGTTAATCGTTGCGAGGCCCGCCGCCGCCGCGCTGCCGGAGAGCATGTCGCCAGCGAGCGCCCAGAAAGGCCCTTTGAACGCATAAGCACCGACCAAAACGGCACAGAGCAGGCAGATCGTCGGGAGCAAGGCGCCGCTAAGCGACGTGGCGAATAGGCCCATACCGATAAGAAGCATCGGAATGACTGTGTGCCAGCGACGTTCCTTTACTCGGTCAGAGCGTCGGCCCCAATAGACCATCAACACGCACGCCAACGCGTAGGGTACGGAGTTAATGAGGCCTGTCTGCATAACGGTCAGGCCGTACGACTTGAGCAATTGTGGCTGCCACACGTTCAGGGTGCTACCCGCAGCCGACGCACAGGTATCGACAAGAGCAAGGCAAAGGACGTAGCGGTTTCGGAAGAGCTTCGTCAGCGGCATATCCAAGACTTTTTTTGGCGCCTTCGTCTCTGTCGCAAGTTCATTGGCGAGCCACGTGCGCTCTTCCTCCTTGAGCCATCTCGCTTGCTCCGGCTTATTCGTCAAGAAGAACAGGCACATCAGACCAAGAAGCACAGTCGGCAGGCCTTCAAGGATAAAAAGCCAGTGCCATCCGCGCATCCCTGCGATTCCATCCATTTGCAGAAGCAGTGCGGACAGTGGTGAACCGACGAAGTTACCAAGCGGGATCGCCACCATGAATATAGCAACGATGCGAGCGCGGTACGACGCCGGAATCCAGTACGAGAGGTACAGTAGGACCCCCGGAAAGAAACCAGCCTCGGCAGCACCGAGCAAGAAGCGCAGGACATAGAACATCGTCGCGTTTTGCACCAGCGCGGTGGCGGCAGAGACGATGCCCCATGTAATCATGATGCGGGAGATCCAAAGCCGGGCGCCATACTTTTGAAGCGCGAGATTACTCGGTACTTCACAGAAAAAGTATGAGATGAAAAACAGACTGCTCCCGAATCCGAATACTTTTGCTGACATCGCCAGGTCATGGTTCATCTGTAGCGATGCCATTCCGACGTTGCCTCGGTCAATGTAGGCGAACAGATAGCAGATCATCAAAAATGGAACGAGCCGCCATACGACCTTCCGTATGGTTTTCTGCTCAAGCTCGGATTTCGCCATGGCGCCACTAGCTTGCATTTCCGTCTCCCGATATATAGTGCGCCTTTTAGCGCTGTTCCCTAAAGCGTTGCCAGGCAACGATGGACATGATGCCCACTGCGAGCACCACGGCCATCGCCGCGAATGTGTGACGCACGCCGAGCGCCTCCGATACGGTGCCCACGAGCAGATAGCCGAACGGCATCGTGCCGTTGTAGGCCATGCCGTACATGCCGACGAGTCCGCCGCGAACGTGCTCGGGGCAGCGGCGCTGGATCGTTGCATTCGTCGATGTCGCCGCGAACGTGAGGCTGAAGCCGAGCGCGTAGAACGCGGGCATCGACGCCCCTACCGCGCTCGTCGTCGCGAGCACCATCAGCGCGACGATCGCGGTCCACGGCACCCACGCGATGAACCGCGCCGACGCGCGCGGCCCCAGCGCCGACGAGAGCAGCACCGCGGCACTCAGCGAGCCCGCGCCCGCACAGGCGAAGAACACGCCCGTAAAGCGCGCGGCGTCGTGAAACGCACGGTCCGCCAGAAGCGGCACGAGCGTCTGATAGCTCGCCGCGAACAGGCCGATGCACGCGAGAATCGGCAGATAGCGCGCGGAAAAGGCGTCTGACATCACGTAGCCGACGGCGTCGCGCAAGCTGCTGTCGGGGCGCGCGGCGCGTACGTTTGTGGACAGCCGGATCGATCGCACGCATATCGCCATGAAGCAGAGCGCCAGCGCATAAATAGCGAACGATGCCCTCGGACCCAGCGTCGGATACACGAAGCCCGCAATCGTCGGGCCGACCATGCGGCCGACGTTATAGACCATCGTATTCATCGCGACCGCGTTCGATGTCAGGCTCGTATCGCGCAGGCTCGTCAGCAGCAGCACCTGACGCGCGGGCACTTCGATCGCGCTCGAAATGCCTATCGCCAGCGCATGCGCGAGAATCAGCGGCACGTTCAGCACGTTCAATGCGGACAGCGTGATGAGACTGCCCGTCAATACGAGCGATGTCGTCAGCACGCACAGCGTCACGCGGCGCGCGTTCTCCGCGCGAATACGCGATCCGGCCACGGGCGCGACCACCAGTTGCGGCCCGTACAACAGAAAGTTGAGCAGCGCGAGGATCGCCGCCGATCCCGACAGGTGATACACGAGCAGATTCAGCGTGACGTTCTGCGTCCAGCTTCCGAGCACCGACGCAACCTGCCCGCTCAGATAGCGCCGCAGCGGCGCTTCGTTGAGGGCGGGAAAGAGCCTGCCGATCCATCCCGGCTGATTGGCGGCCGTCGTCATGCGAGCGTTTTGCCGCGCGTCTCCGGCGCGAAGTAGACGACGATCGCAGCTGCGATGAACGCGACGATGGTCGTCGACAAGCCCAGCACGAATCCGCTCGCAGTCGACGCCAACGTTCCGATGACGAGCGGCGCGATGAATCCGCCGAGCCGTCCGCCGTTGTAGGCGAGGCCCATGAGAAAGCCGCGCGAAGCCGTATTGCCGATGATTTCGGCGAGAAACGGTCCCGCGCCCGCGAAGATTCCGTTGACGCTGAAACCCGTGAAGAAGATGGCGACCATCAGCACGAGCGCATTCGACGACAGGATGTAGCCGAACACCGCCGCCGCGCCCACGAGCAGATACGCCATGAACATCGGTCGGCGGCCGAGGCGATCGACGAACGCGGAAAACAGCAGAAAGCCCGAGATTGCGCCGAATTGCAGCGCGAGCACGAACTTGAGGCTATGCACGAAATCGAGGTGCTTTACCGTGATGAGGAACGTCGGCGTCCATGTGAACACGCCCCAATAGAGGTATTGCAGAAAGAAGATGAACGTGAACGCGGTGAGAAGACCGCGAACGTTCAGCTTCGCATCGACGGAAACGGTCTTGGCTTGCGCTTTCGCCTTCTTGCGCTCGAGCCAGATGGGCGATTCGGGCGTCTTGCGCGCGACAAAGAACAGGATGAAGAAAGGCAGCGCGCCGATCAGGAACAGCACGCGCCATCCGTGGCCCGCGAGACCGTCGTTGACGCCGCTGACGATGCCCGAGATCGTGATCGCGAGAATCGCGCCGACGGGCAGGCCCATCTGCATCAGCGCGCCGCCCTTCCCGCGGCGGCTCGCGTGCCACGTTTCCGCGATGAGCGCCGCGCCCGCCGTCCACGTCCCGCCCATGCCGAGCGCGCCGAAGAAGCGGATCGTCGCAAACCAGTGCTCGTTCGGCGCGAACGCGAGCAGTCCCGAGAACAGCGAATAGATGCCGATGCAAAGCAGCGCCGTGCGAACGCGCCCCAGCCGGTCCGACACGTAGCCGAACAGGATGCCGCCGAGAATCTGCCCCGCCGCCGTGATGCTCGTGAAAAGCCCGAGCTGCGCTTTCGTCAGACCGAATTGCAGCGCAAGCGTCGGCAAAAGAAGCGAGAGCAGGAACGAGTCATAGCTCTCGAACGTCCAGCCCAGACCGGCGAGCGACAGCGAGCGCCACTCCGTGCGCGTGATGTCCTTGTAACGCTTGCCTTCGGCTTCGCTGCCGATTTCACTGCCGATGTCGCCCGATGCAACGCTAGCGCTCGTTTTCATGACTCGTCTCCTTGTAGCCGCAAGCGATACGTCGCCGCAGCGGTGCCGCTGAACAGCGCGGCTTTTTCATCCGCCGACACGGATTGCGCCAGCCGCTTGAAGGCGTTCCATAGCACGGCGTAGCTGAACATTCCTTTATCGACGGGAAAGTTGCTCTCGAACATGCAGCGCTTCGCGCCGAAAAGTTCAACGCACGTTTCGAAGTAAGGACGCCATGCAGCGGCCAATTCCTCCGATGTGGGCGGCGTTTCGCGCGACGCGAAATCGAAGCCGAACACGGTCAAGCCTGCACCACCCAGCTTCATGCGCGTGTTGGGCAGGCTCGCGAGTCGCGCGAGCTGCCGCCGCCATTCCGCTGCGACTTCCTCGCGGCTGTTCGCATACGGTCGGACGCCGAGCGGCCCGCCGAAGTGATCGATGACCACGGTGACGTCGGGCACCGCGCGAGCCAGCTCGTAAAGTTCGGACAGCTGCGTGTGATAGACCCACGCGTCCAGCGACAGGCCATGACGCGCCAACGTCTTCACGCCTTGCCGGAAGCCTGCGTTCGCCATGAGATCGCGCGGCGGCGTCACCGGGCTCGAACTCACGTCCGGGCTCGAATGCCACGCGAGCGGATTGCGGATGCCGCGCAAGCGTCCGCCCGTCACCTCACGCATCGTTTCGAGCACGGGCGCGACTGCATCGCCGAGCGCGAGATCCGCGCCGCCTACAATCGCATCGCAGGCTCGCGTCGGTCCATACGCCCCGCTCGCGAACATCGCGGCGATGCCATTGGCGAACTCCGCTTCGCCGACGGGCTTCATCGCGGCGGGACCGTGCTCGCGCAGCATCGAGCGGCACTGCACATACACGCTCGATACGATGCGATGCCCGCTGCCGACATCGCGCGCGAACTCCTCCGTCAGATAGCGTCCGCTCTGCCGGTCCCACAGATGATGATGTGCATCGACGATGCAAAGATCCGGCTCCAGAATCGGCTCCTCATGGAGCGCGAGCCATTTTTCGCGGACAGGCAAATGAGGCGCATGGACGATCTGCACGGCGGTTTCCTCGTCAGAACTTCTGGCGCAAGCCGATGGTCACGCCGGTCTGGTCATGCCCCGGCGCCACCGTACCGTAGCCGTTCACACCGAGCGCCGAGTTGTCCTTGTTGTGCGCGTAAGCGACGGTCGCATACAGGTCGGTGCGCTTCGACAGGAAGTAATCGGCGTTGATGACGGCGAGCCACGGATCCGCGCCGGTCGAATGAACGTCGTGGTAGTACCCGGCCGCAGTCAACTGGAACGACGGCGTGATCAGATACTGCGCGCCGAGCCAGTACAGGTTCGCGGCATTCGCTTCGGAGCCGTTGGCCACGGCGATGGGATTCGTCGGCAGAAATGCGTTCGATGCCCGCAGATAGCGGTAGCCGGCATAAGCCGTCACCGGACCGAAGTTGTACGTCGCGGCGGCGAGCGCGCGGCGCTCGGTGCTGGTGTTCGTCGTCTGCGTGTTGCTGTTGCGCTGTTCGTAGACTGCGGTCGCCGCGATCGGGCCGCTGGAATACGTCAGCGCGCCGCTAAAGAAGCGGCCCGTGATGAGCGCGCCCGGCACTTCCGCGCCATAGCCCGTGTCGTAGCGCGTGCTGTACATCGCCTGAGCCGTCAGGGGGCCGAACTTGCCTGTGTATTTCGCAGAGTTGTCGATGCGAGCGGCAAGCGCGTAGTCGAGCGACAGCGCCGAGTACCTCGACGAGACGCCCATCGGATCGAACGTCACCGACTGTTCGTAAATCAGTGCGTTCTGGCGGCCGAGGGTCAGCTGCTGCCCCTTGTAATTGAGACCGACCCACGCCTGGCGACCGAACAGACGCGACGTCGTAGTCGGATTCGGGCCGAGGCCGCGCGTCGATTGCGAACTCGTCCCGTCGTTGATGTTGAAGCCCGCTTCGACGTTGAAAATCGCCTTGAGCCCGCCGCCCATGTCTTCGACGCCCTTCAGCCCCCAGCGCGAACCCGACAGATTGCCGGACACTTCTCTCACCTGAGAACCGCCAGCGCTCGTGTTGTTGAGATACTCGGCGCCGACATCGGCGATACCGTACAGCGTCACGCTGCTTTGCGCACGGGCAGCGCCGGACGCGAACGTCATGCTTGCGACTACGACCGTCCCAAGCGCAAGACTGGTTCTAAGGTTGGCTTTCTTGGGAGCCTTCTTCACGGACATTTCGTCTCCGAATAGTGGTTATGAATCGATTTGATGCGTAGCTTCACGACTTACGCGCGGCGCCCGCTTCGCCGGCATTCGCGCCGGGGTCGCCGAGCCATGCGATCGTCAGCGCGCCGATCAGCAGCACGGCCGAGACCGCGAGCAGCGGCACGGTGAAGCCGCCGGACATCTGCTTGAGCGCGCCGATCATCGACGGCCCCGCGAAGCCGCCGAGATTGCCGACAGACACGATCAGCGCCAGTCCGCCAGCGGCAGCGCGGCCGGTGAGGAAGCTGGAGGGAATCGCCCAGTACGTCGCCTGGAACGCGAGAATTCCGCTGACGGTGAAACAAAGGGCGATGAGCTTCAGGAGCGGCACGTCGGTCAGCGCGCTGCACGCGAGCGCGGCGGCGGCAATCAGCAATGCGACGGCAACGTAAGGGACACGCTTCTGCGACTTGTTCGCCACGCGCGCCCACCACAGCATGGCGAACGCGCCGATGAGATAGGGAACCGCCGTCAGCCAGCCGACGACCGAATGTGCGACGCCGAACTGCTTGATGATCTGCGGCATCCACAAGCCGACGCCCACCGATCCGACGATCCCGCAGAAGTTGATGAACGCGAGCACGAACACGCGCCAGTTGGTCATGGCATCGCGCAGCGTGCTGCCGTGCTTGCTGCCGATATCCTTTTGCTCCGCGGCGAGGCGCCGGGCGAGCGTGGCCTTCTCTTCATCGCTTAGCCAGGAAGCCTTGTCGGGGCGATCGGCGAGGATGAACAGACATGCGATGCCGAGCAGCACTGCGGGCAGGCCTTCGATCAGCAGCAGCCATTGCCAGCTTTTCAAGCCGTGCAAGCCGCCCAGCTGCAGCAGCGCGCCCGATATCGGCGAGCCGATCATGTTCGCGACAGGAATGCCGACGAGGAACGCAGCCGTCACCTTGGCGCGCCACTTGCCGGGAAACCAGTGCGTGAAATACAGATAGATGCCGGGCGTGAATCCCGCTTCCGCGATACCGAGCAGAAACCGCGCGGCGGCGAAGCTCTTCGGCCCGACGACGAACGCCGTCAGCATCGAGCACACGCCCCAGGTGATCATGATGCGCGCGATCCAGACGCGGGCGCCCACCTTCTGCATGATGAGGTTGCTCGGAATCTCGAACAGGAAGTAGCCGATCGAGAAGAGTCCCGCAGCGAAGCCGAACTGTTCGCCGGTGAGACCGAGGTCCTTGTTCATCGTCAGCGCGGCGAAGCCGACATTCGTTCTGTCGAGGTAGCTGACGACGTAGCACAGGAAGATGAACGGCAGGATGCGCCGGAACGCCTTCGCGAGCGTGCGTTCGCTGGCGGCGAAATCGTCGCTCGCGAACGCGGCGCCGCTCGTCGCGTTCGTCGAGCGCTCGGCGCGCGTGTGATCGATGGTTTCCGAGAGATTCATGCTTGCTCCTCCACTGCGCTGCTTCGGCGCAATGTCTCGATAGACGCCGCGCGAGCCTTTTCGGTCCCGCGGCGCAGTAAGCCTCAGTGGGTCTTTGCCCGCTTGGGAAGCGGTCCGGGAACGGTCATGTCGGCCTTCAACATGAGCCCGTTCGTCGATTCGGTCATGAAGAGCGTCTTCATGTCCGCGCCGCCGAAACAGAGATTGGTGAGCGACACGCCTTCCTGCGCGGTCAGAATCTCCACCGGCTCGGCGCGGCGATTCAACACCCACACGCGACCGAGCCCCGGATTCGCGATGAACAGCCGGCCTTCGGCATCGATCGTGAGTCCGTCGGGGCCGCTCGGACCGTACGACGTGAAGAACTGCCCGACCTTGCTGACCGAGCCGTCCGCTTGCAGCGGAACTCGCCACACGCAATTGCCCCGCGTCATGCCGACGTAAAGCACATTTTCGTCCGGCGACAGCACGAGTCCGTTCGGGCTCGGGCAGTTGCCGAGCAGCATGTCGAGCTTGCCATCCGGCGACAGCCGATACACGCGGCCCGTCGGATCGTGCAGGCCCGACTGGCCCTGATCGGTGAAATAGAGGTTGCCGTGCGAATCGAAGGTCAGGTCGTTCACACCCTTGAAGCGCTCGGAGTTGCGGCGTTCGAGGTAGGGCTTCACTTCCCCGCGCTCGATGTCGAGCAGCATCAGGCCGTTGCGATAGTCGGTGATGAGCAGATGCGCGTCGTCGAACAGCTTCATCCCGTTGGGCTCGCCGTCGTACTGCGCGACGAGATCCCACTCGCCCGAAGGCGAAATGCGAAAGATGCGGCCGTAGGGAATATCGGTCACGTACAGATGGCCGCGCGGATCCCAGACCGGACCCTCCAGAAACGAATCGGTGGTCATGCCGCCGCGATTGGCGCGTGCCCAATCGCTCTCTGCATCCCGCTTGCGGTATTTCTCCGGCATGCGCGTGAACACCTGCGCTTCGCGCACTCCGGGCGATGTGAGATGGAACATGCTGAGCCTTCCTGCGAACGTCACGCCACCTTGCGGGCGTTTTCCTCGATGACCGCGAGCACGTTGGCCGCGGCACCCTTGCCCATGTTCACGTACGCCGCTTCGCTGACGCCGCCCACATGCGGCGAAAGAATCAGGTTCGGCACGGACTGGAACGGATGCGGATGCGTCATCGGCTCGATGGCGAAACTATCGACGCCGGCCGAACGCAATTGACCGCTCGAGAGCGCCTCGACGAGCGCCGCTTCATCGATCAGCCCGCCGCGCGCCGTGTTCACGAGAATCGCGCCGCGCTTCATGCGCGCGAGCGTGTCGCGGTCGATCATGTTGCGGTTCTCGTCCGTCAGCGGACAGTTGAGCGAGAGCACGTCGGATGCGGCGTAGATCTCGTCCATCGACGCGAGTGTGACGCCGTGCGGCGCTTCCTTCGCGAACGGATCGAAGGCGAGCACCTTCATGCCGAACGCGACGCCGATCGTCGCCACGCGACGCCCGATCGAACCGAGGCCCACGACGCCGAGCGTGCGGCCGTCGAGTTCGAAGGACTTGTGCGTCGACTTGTCCCAGTGGCCGGCGCGCATGCGAACGTCCAACTGCGGAATCGACTTCGCGCACGCAAGGATGAGCGCCCACGCGTGCTCGGCGACCGCCGCGGCATTCGCGCCGACCGCCGCCCGCACCGCGATGCCGCGCGCGGCGGCCGCGTCCTGATCGATCACGTCGATGCCGCTGCCGTGCTTCGAGATGACCTGCAGGTTTTCCGCTGCGTCCATGATGCGCGCGTCCACCTTGCCGTATCGCACGATGATCGCGACCGGCTTCGTCTTTTCGCACAGCGCCACGACGTCGTCTTCCGTCGGCTGCTTGCCCGCGAACACGACTTCGAATGCCTGAAGCATCTCGAGCGCCTGCGGTGCGATATCGGCGGCCGTCACGAGCACGACGGGCTTTTGAACGTTCGAGTCCATCACAGCGCCTCGCCTTCGGCCAGCATGCCGACCGCGCGCAGTTCCTTGTCGAGCCAGCCCGGGCGCACGTCGCCCTTGTGGATCGCCGCGATGCGCGCCGTTTCCATATCGAGCTTCTTCTGCGCGAGTTCGACGATGCGCGCGACATCGGCACGCGGAATCACGACGACGCCGTCGGCATCGCCGACCACGAGATCGCCGGGATTGACCGCCGTTCCGCCAGCGGAAATCGGATGGTTGACGAGCCCGGCCACGCTCTTCGTCGGGCCGCACGGATTCAGGCCGGCGGAAAAGATCGGATAGTCGCCGTTCGCGAGTTCGTGCGCGTCGCGCACCGCCGCGTCGATGACGATGCCCGCGATGCCGCTGACCTTCGCCTGCGTCGCCATGATCTCGCCGAGCAGCGCGCAGCTCACGTCGCCCTTGCCGTCGACGACGATCACATCGCCCGGCTTCGCGATCGCCAGTGCAGCGTGGATCGCGAGATTGTCGCCTTGACGGACCTCGACGGTGATTGCCGGTCCCGCCACTTTCATCTTCGGCGAGAGCGGCTTCACGCGGCCGTGCACGGTGCCGCGCCGGCCTGCGACGTCGGCGAGGATCGCGGCCTGGAACTTCGCCGCAGCTTCGACGAGTTCGGGGGAAACGCGGTCGATGTCTCGAATGATCGATTGATTCGTGTCGGTGCTCATGGACTAACCTCAGGACAAAGTTGTACTGTGTGCAACATGGGTGTACGAAGTGAAACCACTTTAACGTGGGGTCGATGTGCGAGCCAGTAGCGTTTACCCTTTTACTGTGCGCACCGGTGTTTTACTGTGTACAATGCATCGAGAAAATGAACGTCAAGGAGACGAGATGGGAAACGACGGGGTGATCGCGGTCGAACGAGCGCTCGGTCTGCTCGACTGCTTCAGGCTCGGCAGGGAGAAACTCTCGCTTGCCGCGCTGGCAAGCGCTTCGGGCATGCACAAGACGACTGTGTACCGGCTGATGAACTCACTGGAGCGCATGGGCTATGTCGTGCGTTCCGACGACGGCATGTACGGACTCGGCGCGCGCGTGCTTTATCTGGGCAAGCTCTATGAACAGTCGTTCCATCTGTCGTCGGTAGTCGAACCGGTGCTGTTCGCGCTCGCTTCCGCGACGAAGGAAAGCGCCTCGTACTACGTGCTCGACAATGGCAAGCGGCTATGTCTGTTTCGCGCGGAACCGTCCGAGGGGCTGCGCGAAACGCGGCTCGCGGGAACATCGCTTCCGCTCGACGACACGGCCATCGGGCAAGTCATCCGCTATTGGGGAATGCGCGAACCGCTCTTCGCCGAGCCGCCGCAGATTCCGCTCTTCACCTCGGGCGCGCGCGATGTGCATACCGCGGCGTTCGCCACGCCGGTGTTCGGTCCCGACGAAGAATTCATGGCCGCGTTGACGCTGTCCGGTCCGGCCTCGCGCCTGAGCGTGGCGCGCGAAACGGCCGAAATGATTGCCCCGCAATTGCAGGCCGCCTCCGACCTTTCCCGGCGGCTCGGCGCGAGCGTGGCCTTCTGCGAGCGCATGTACGGCACGGCCGAGCGACGCTGAGCACGCGCGCGTCATTCGCCAGCGCCTTCGTTGCACGTCGCGCCGAGCAATGCGCTCGCGGCGAGCGCCGCATCGAAGAGGAGCGAGCGCACTTTTTCGTCGTCGACATGAAAGTGGCCGATCACGCCCGAAAGCGTCAGCACGCCGACGAACGCATTGTCGATGCCGAACAGCGGCGCGGCCATCGACGCGAGCAGCGGATCGCCGACACCGGCGGACGAAGCGATGCCGGCCACGCCCGACGCGGCGAACACCTGCACGGTCTTGCGTTCGAAGCAGGCGTTCGCGATCTTTGGTCCTCAAAACTTGAGCGCCGCCGCTGCGGCGTTTGATCCGGCTTGCACCGCCTCTGTCGCGTCCATTGAGAGCCAGATTTCTCGTGTCATTACGATGGATGAGCCCGCCCGCTTTGTCGCCCGAATTTTTACGTCCAACGGCGCGCCGGCGTATCTCTATCGTTTTTCGTATGTCGCTCAGTCGATCAGAGATAAAGTCCAGGCGCACGCGTGGTGCCGAGATTCCGTACGTATTCAACCCCCTTTCGTTGACGCGCTTGAGTTCATCGGCGTGCACATGGCTGTTCGGTTCGCTCGGCAATCAGAACGCGCGGCTCTCACCTCGCTGCCCGCGTCAAGTTTCTGGATTGACCTCGCCCAGAACGGTCAAATGCCTCTTCCTCCGCTGGTAGCACGCGCTATAACATGCGCTGTCGCGTCTCGCGGAGAATCATCGATACGGGATCGAACAAATCCGTCGTGCCCATGCGAACTGGTTGCGCCGCTCGTCGAAGCTCCGCTGGAAGTGTTTCGGAAGACGGGTGCGGACTGCGCCGTGTCGATGCCTCGCGCCGACGCTCACAGTGAGGCTTGCGGATGCGCGTGTCGCCCAGTCGCGGCGTTATCGCGCGTACTGTTCGAGCGCGTCAGCAAGGGCATCGAAGGTAGCGCGGCAGCGCGGGCTCGCGCGCAGATCTTCGTGCATCGTCACCCACGTTTCGAGCCGGAGCGCGAACGCTTTCGACAGCACGCGTACGAGACCATCACGGCGCGCAATCGCGACATGACATCCGCCGATTCCCGCACCCGCGCGGATCAGTGCGAGTTGCGCGAGATCGCTATCGGCGCGCATCGAAAACAACGCGTGACGAAAACCCGGCAACGTGCGGCTCACATCGCGAATGAACGCGTTTGGCTGGTCGTAGCCGATGACCGCGTGTTCTGCGAGCGCCGCCATGCTGCGCGGCGTGCCGTGACGGTCGAGATAATCGCGCCGCGCATGAAGTCCGACCTCGATCACGCCGACTCGCCGCGCGACGAGTTGCGTCTGGCGCGGGCGCACCATGCGCACGGCAATATCCGCTTCGCGCCTCAGCAAGTCCTGCACGCGGTTCGACAGCACGAGTTCGACGATCAATCGCGGATGCCGCTCGCGCAGCGCGGCGATGACCGGCGGCAGCACTTCGACCCCGACCACTTCGCTCGCGGATACGCGCACGACGCCCTGCACGCCCGCGCCGTCGTCGCCCGTGTGGCCGCTCGCCGCGCGCTTGAGCGATGCCGCCGTACTCTGCATCGCTTCGGCGTGCGACTGTAATGCAAGCGCAACGTCGGTCGGCTGAAGCCCGTTCTGCGAGCGCGTAAATAGACTTACCATCAGCGCCCGTTCGAGCGCTTCAACGTGCCGCCCCGCCGTCGGCTGCGTGATGCCGAGCGCGCGCGCTGCACCCGACAGCGAGCCCTCGCGCAGCACTGCGAGGAACGTTCGGTAAAGCTCCCAGCCGATGTCGTCTGCCATACGTTTTTGAATATCGGATCAACGAGGTTCGCCAATTTTAATGTGTCCGCGAAGGGCGGAGAATGGCGTCATCGACAACCTGGGAGGCGTGACATGGCGCAAGGCGAAACGGTTCTGGTACTTGGGGCGACGGGCGGCATCGGCGGGGAAGTTGCGCGGCAATTGCGCGATGGGGGCTGGCGCGTGCACGGGCTGCGGCGTGGCGCGGGGGCATCGAAGGGCGACGGCATCGAATGGATTCACGGCGACGCGATGAACGCGGCCGACGTGATGCGCGCGGCACAGGGCGTATCCGTGATCGTGCACGCGGTAAATCCGCCAGGCTATAAGCGCTGGGCCGAACTGGTGCTGCCGATGATCGACAACACCATCGCGGCGGCGAAGGCGCAGGGCGCTACCATCGTGTTGCCGGGCACGGTCTACAACTTCGGGCCGGACGCGTTTCCATTCATCGACGAAGACGCGCCACAGCATCCCGTCACGCGCAAAGGCGCGATTCGCGTGGAAATGGAAGCGCGTCTGCAACGCGCGAGCAAGGAAGGCGCGCGAGTGCTGATCGTGCGCGCGGGCGATTTCTTCGGGCCAAGAGCGGGCAATAACTGGCTCGCGCAAGGACTCGTGAAGCCAGGAAAGCCGGTGGCGAAGGTCAGCAATCCGGGTGCGCGTGGCATCGGGCATCAATGGGCGTATCTGCCCGATGTCGCTCGCACGATGGTTGAACTGCTTGCGCACCGCCATTCGCTCGATGCGTTCGCGCGCTTTCACATGAGCGGTCATTCGGACGAGGACGGCACCGGCTTTGCCGACGCGATCCGTCGCGTGGTCGCGCGGCGCACCGGGCGGGCGCCCGCTGTCGTCGGCTTTCCGTGGTGGCTGCTCGCGCTTGCCGCGCCGTTCAACGTAACATTCAGGGAGCTTCAGGAAATGCGCTATCTATGGACGACGTCCGTGCATCTGAATAACGCGCGGCTCGTGCAGACGCTCGGCCACGAGCCGCATACACCGCTGGACGTGGCCGTCGAAAAGACGCTAATCGGCCTCGGATGTCTCGCGCCTGATGTTCGAGCTTCGCTATCGAGCCTCGCTCCGTAAAGCGAGCGGCCGTTAAGATCCCCGCAGTACGTGAGCCTGCCGTCCGGCTAAGCATTCTGGCTTCCGCGCAATGCGGACGATGCTCGACTGGTAGCGTATTCAGGAACGGGTTCGCTCGGCTCGAAACTGTCGCACGACGAAACCTTCGAGCCCGCCCCACGAATCGCGTGTGCCTGACCGAGGGTGATTCTTCGGGCGGTTGATTGTCTTGCCCCCTTCTCAAAGGCATATCCTGAAGATGGTGACCTGAGATGTTCTTGAAGGCGGACGGAAACGCAGACGATTAGTTGCGCTCTGTGTTTCCTCGCGATTGTCGCCGGTTCACCAGCCATGGCCGAGTGGCAGGCGCCGGGCTGTTTCGACCGGCACATGCCTTGTGTCCTCAAGCGAATCGCCGGTGGAACTACCTGGCCCCACACAAGAGCGGAGGTTGAACTGGAATCGACGCAATCGCGCCCTCGGAGAATCGCCCGTCTCCGCCCGCCACATCTCACCGGTCATACCCCGGTGGCCGGCTCAAATCCACTGGTCGTTCGCGACAGTACGCTCGCTTGCCGCGCCGTCGCCTGTGTTCACGACACCTCGCGGCTCGATAAGCAGCAGCTTGACTTCTGCGTTTGCACAGGGCTTGTGCTCGACTCCCTTCGGAACGACTCCCAACTGTCCGGCACGTAATACGATCGAACCATCGCCTGAAGGCCCTGCCCGAAAATCGATACGCAGTTCGCCATCGAGGACGATGAACGCTTCGTCGGTATCGGCATGTCGGTGCCACTCGAACTCGCCTTCGACCTTGACGACCTTGAATTGATAGTCGTTCATTTCAGCGACAACGCGCGGTTGCCAGTGATCGTTGATCTGCGCGATCTTGCCGATCAGATCGATGGTGTCGCACTGGCCGCGCGTGACCGGAGCGGTGGAATGGTTCGAGGATTGGGACATCGTTCTCTCCGTTCAAAGGTTGATGCGTTGAGGATACGCATGCTCCTTCCGGTCGTATTGAACGATCGTGGCGTTTTAGCCGCGCGGAACGCCGCCCGCGACTTGTAACCAGCGCCCTGGCGTCAGCCCAAAGGTCTTCGAAAAGTGTCGCGTCATATGACTCTGATCGGCAAAACCCGCGGCTGCAGCAGCGCAAGCGAGCGAGGTGCCAGCGAGCAGCATGTGGCGCACTGCATCGAGGCGCCGCATCGTCAGATATCGATACGGGCTCGTGCCGTAGAACCTGCGAAAATCGTGCGACAAGCTCCAGCGATCGCGACCCGTCACCGCTTCGAGTTCGTCGAGCGCGACAACGCGCGAGCAATTTGCGTGCAGATAGTCGCGTGCACGCCGCGCCGCGAGGAAGTCCCCTTTGGCTGTTCTTACAGGCGTACCAGTGACGGCGGCCAAGGCATTCGCCAACTCGGCAAGTGCATCACTCTGTTCAAGCGGCTCGAGCGTATAGCTGACATGCTGCAGCAACGCTACGGTCGCAACCTCGAGGCGCCGATCGGTAGTCACGCCACCTTCGAGGAACGGCAGCGCTTGTCCGCCGAGCACTTCCTGAAAGAGAGCGGGTTCCACGTAGACCATCCGGTATTGGAACCCCTCATCGGTGCCCGCCTGGCCATCGTGAGCCTCATCGGGATGCAGTACGAGCGTGTTGCCCGGCAGGCTGTTCCGCTGGCTGCGCCGATAGTTGAAACTCTGAACGCCAGCGAGCGTGCGGCCGATCGCGTAGGTGTCGTGGCGGTGCATGGAGTATGCGCTGCCGTGAAACCACGCTTCGATGCGCTCGACGCCTTCTATCGGCTCGGCGCGCCTTACCCAGTCGGGGGGTAAGACCGCTGCTCGTAGATTCATGATATATGGCCCCGGATGGCCGCCCTGTGCTGATGCGGTGCAGATCTCAAGGCGGTGCGCGCGCAGGCGAAAACCGAATTGTCGCACGTGCGACGACGCGCTACATGCGCCTAGCGCATTCCTACGCAGTGGGACTTCCGCGGCCCTAAACGTCGGCTTGAGGAACGTGGACGGCCGTTCGGTGTTGTGAAGATCCGCTGCCGGCCGGGAGCTTGTGGGCAGTTGCAACCACTGACTGCTTTCCAGCGACGGGTTTGAGGAGGTGACGGGCGCAAACCGACCCAGAACCGCCGTTACCTGGACAGGGTTTTGGCGTCGGGTAACGAAATACACCGGTCATTCGACTGCAGGTCCGAAATCTAAAGATGACTGAACGCGATGTCATGTCGGCCGCAGCCTGATCGAACGACGCGTCAAACCAGGCAATGTGTTCGAACGACCATCGCTGCTTCGTCCGACCAGTCGACTAACCCCGCGAGTGTCTCAAGCTGACAGTTCCAAACTCAGGAGAGAGCTAACAGCGCCTAGCGGCGTCCGATCGAAGCGACATTGGCGCTGCCCCCCCAAGGTACCGACTGCGACCTTCGCATTGCGATACTGCCGCGCCTGAACATAGCCTTAGGTAAGCGATAGTGCAAACCCTCAATTCGTCATTCCCGCGCAATGGGAATCGTATTTTTGTCCAGGCGGCGCGCGCGCGGCCGGCCGCACCGTCGGCGCCCTCGAACAGGGCGGGCGGGCGGGCTGGATCGTGCTCGATTCCGACCATCCCGCTCTCGCCGAACAGACCAGCGCGACGTGGCTTTCGTCCGCCGTCTTTTGCGAACACGGCGAAACGCCCGTGCGCGATGTCTTCGTCGGCGGCGAGCGCGTGATCCACGAGCGCCGTCATCGCGACGAAGCCAGGCATTACGCGGACTATCGCCGGGCGCTGGCGCAGCTTCTCGCCGACGCCTGAACGCAACCGTAATTCCATTGCAGGCACCATGAACGATCTCTTCTCACTCGAAGTCGGCGATGCGCCGCTGATAATCTCCATTCCTCATCTCGGCAAGCACATTCCCGACGCCCTGCGCGACCGGTACACGGATATCGCGCTGACGGTCGCGGATACTGACTGGCACCTCGACCGCCTCTACGGCTTCGCCCGCGCACTCGGCGCGACGATCCTCGGCGCGCGCGTGTCGCGCTACGTGATCGACCTGAACCGGCCATCGAACGACGAGAGCCTGTATCCCGGGCAGACCACCACGTCCCTGTGCCCGACGGAAACGTTTCGCGGCGCGCCGCTGTATCGCGAAGGCTGCGCGCCCGACGCGGCCGAGCGCGATCGCCGGGTGGCGACTTACTGGCAGCCGTATCACGACGCCCTTCAGGAAGAGCTGACGCGCCTGCGCAGCCAGCATCGCAATGTGCTGCTGTGGGAAGCGCACTCGATCGCGAGCGTTCTGCCGCGCCTTTTCGAAGGCAAGCTTCCGGACTTCAACATCGGTACGCAGGATGGCCGTACCGCCGCGCCCTCCGTGCAGGAAGCTATACAGCGCGTCGCAGCGGCGAGTCCGTTCACATGGATTGCGAACGGCCGCTTCAAGGGCGGCTTTATCACGCGGCACGCCGGCGCGCCGCAGGACGGCGTGCATGCGGTGCAACTGGAGATGTGCCAGTCCACCTATATGAGCGAAAACGCACCGTTCCACTATCTGCCCGAGGTCGCGAGGAAAGTGGAGCCGGTGGTACGCGGCATGGTGAATGGCGCGCTCGACGCAATCGTCAAGCTGACTGCGAACGCCTCGCGGGCGAAATGAGCGCGAGACGTCCTTGCCGCAGGACGTCTCGGCAATACCTTCTGAACACCACGAGCAGAGACGCTCTGGCCAATGCACGCTTGCCGAACTTCATCAGCGCTCGGAGCAGGCGATCAGGCTGGCGGGCGACGAGCCAACCGCATTCAACGCGCCGTGTACCCGCCATCGACAGGCAGCGATATCCCGCTCGATCATCTCGAGCGCGACGGCGCGGGCGACCATCGCGGCGCCCCGCGCATTGACGGCCATCACGCGGTCGAATGCGTCCGCGTCGAGTTCCAGCGGCGATTCGAGCGATGCAATGCCCGCGCAGTTCACGAGACCGTCGAACGCTTCGAAGGGCTCCATGCGTCGTCGATGAGCGAACGGTGCGCGCCGACGTATCGAGAACGACGTCGACCGGGAACTCGTCTCCCCAGTTCGTGAATGTCCAAGCGCGCACGTGCTCATTCTTGGGCGAGGCGTTGCGCGTCTTGGCGCCGGCTTCGTCGAGCGCCTTGCGGGGCTCGCCATTTCCACTTGCTCAAATCCTTCCCGCGACCAAGATCGCAACCTTTAGCCCCTTGAGAGAATCATTCGTCGTGTTTCCATCTCCGATGATACGTGCCTACTTCTTCCCATCCACGACGGCGACGACCTCGTCGCGCGTGTACTCCTTGTTCGCCAATGCACCAACCGGCGTTTTGGCCAGCACCGCGTCGAGTTCCTCCGGCTTCACTTCCAGAACCGGCATACGGATGTCGTGCGGCATCTTCTTGCCGGCGAGAAGCTGCTGCGTCACCCAGAAGGCGAACGAGGACGCGCCCGGCGGAATCGTCACCGACATCGTCTCGTAACCGCTCTTCTTCTGTTCGGCCCACCAGGCGAGTTCTTCCTGCCGGTTGCCGAGAATGATGATCGGCGTCGGCCGCCCCGCGGCCTTGAGCGCCTGCGCGGTGCCGAAGCCGTCGCCCCCTTGCGTGAGCACGCCGTCGATCTTCGGCAAAGTCGGCAGGATGCCCGCGACCTGCTTCTGCGCGACGGTCTGCGTCCAGTCCCCGTGCACCGAACCGACGATCTTCATCCCCGGATACTTCTTGAGTTCGTCGACGATTCCCTGATGAATCTCGTCGTCCACGGAGACGCCCGCGAGTCCGCGAATTTCGAGCAAGTTGCCCTTGCCGTTCAGCCGCTTCGCCAGGTAATCGACCTGCATGCGGCCCATGCCCTGAAAATCCACGGCAATGCGATACGCGCACGGCTCGGTTGCGATGCCATCGAACGATACGACCGTCACGCCCGCGCCGCACGCCTGCTTGATGACGCCGTTGAGCGCCGTGGGCGAAACGGCATCGACGGCGATGGCCTTGAAGCCTTGCAAGATGAGATTCTGAATCTGCTGAACCTGCTCTGTCGCCTGGCTTTCGGCTGTCGTGAAGCTGGGCGCCGCCGCGACGACCTTCTGCTTCACGGCCGGATCGGCGACGTTGGCCCAGCTCTTGAGCATCTGCTGGCGCCAGCTATTGCCCGCGTAGTTGTTCGACAGCGCGATCTTCATCGACGACGTATCGCCCGTCGCGACCTGCGCCGACGCGCCCGCCGATGCCGCGACCAGGCACAGCGCCACGGCCAGTGTTGTGATTCTCATGCTCGTCTCCTGTTATTGATGTTTTTACCGTCCCGCGCCACGCACGCCGACATGCAGCGAATAGATCGACGACGTCGCCGTAATGAACAGGCGATTTCGATGGATGCCGCCGAACGTGAGGTTCGCGACGACCTCGGGAATGAGGATCTTGCCGAGCAGCGTGCCGTCGGGTGCGTAGCAGTGCACGCCGTCCTCCGCGCTGGTCCAGACATTGCCGTGCTCGTCGACCCGCATGCCGTCCGGCACGCCGCTCTGCATCTCGATGAACACGCGTCCGTTACGCAATACGCCATCGCCCGATACATCGAACACGCGGATATGACGCGGCGCTTCTTCGTCGTGGGAAGCGGCCGAATCCGCGATGTAGATCTGCGATTCGTCCGGAGAAAACGCGAGGCCGTTCGGCTTCGCGAAGTCGTCGCAGACGAGATGCACACGCGCGCCGTCGGGCGATAGGCGATACACGTTGCATCGGCCGATCTCGCTCTCTGCGCGATAGCCTTCGTAGTCGCTCAAGATTCCGTAGTCGGGATCCGTGAACCAGATGTCGCCCTTCGAATCAACGACGACATCGTTCGGCGAGTTCAGCCGCTTGCCTTCGAAATGCGATGCAAGCACGGTCACGCTGCCGTCGTGCTCCGTGCGCGTCACGCGCCGCGCGCCATGCTCGCAACTCACGAGCCGCCCTTCGCGGTCGCGCGTGTTGCCGTTGCTGTAGTTCGACGGCGCGCGAAACACGCCGACGCCCATTCCCGGCGCCCAGCGCAGCATGCGGTTGTTCGGGATGTCGCTCCAGACGAACAGGTCCGTGGCCGGAAAATAGACCGGTCCTTCCGCCCAGAGGCATTCGTCCGTCACTTTGGAAAGGAACGCGTTCGGCTGCAGCAGCAGCCTGAAACGCGGATCATGCACTTCGAAATCGCTGGGTTTCATGTCTCCTCGTCCTTTGTGGATTGCGTGTCAGCGCGCCGGTTTTCCGCCGGCGGCGACCGTCACCGCGATGATGAGCACGCCGTACACGATGGAGCGCACGCCGGCATCGGCGCCGACCGCGTTGAGCGCGGCGTTAGTGAGAAACAGGAACATCGAGGCGCCCCATACGCCGACGATCGTCGCCTTGCCGCCCGTGACCAGCGTGCCGCCGATCACGACCACGGCGATCGAGATCAGCATGTACTCGACGCCCATATCGAGCGACGCGCCGCCTGATGTCGCCGCGAGCAGCAGCGCCGTGAGCGCCGCGATCATCGACGAAAGCACGTAGGCAAGGCAGCGCGTGCGATGCACGTTCACGCCCGCGAGCCACGCGGCGCGCGCGTTCTGTCCGATCGCCGAAAGCCTGCGGCCATACACGGCGCGATGAAGCAGCACCGCGAGCGAGACCGACAAGGCGAGCGCAACCAGCGCGATATACGGCACGTTGAAGAGCCGGCTCGTGGCGAATGCGCCCAGCGCGGGCGGCGGCGGCGGAAGCTGGCGCCCTTGCGTAATGGCGATCGACTGGATGATGAAGCTCGACGACAGCGTCGCGATGATCGGCGGAATGCGCAGCAGCCGGATCAGCATGTAGTTCGCGATCCCGACCGCGACGCCCACGCCGAGCGCCGCCGCGACGCCGAGCGCAATCTGGCCGTTGGAGCCGCCCATCGCGTGCATGCCGACGACGCCCGCGAGCGCGATCGTCGACGGCACCGAGAGGTCGATGTTGCCGACACCCGACGTGATGACGAGCATCTGCCCGAGACCGACCAGCACCATGAACACGCCGTAGGTGAGGGCCGTCTGCGCGACATTGCTCGCGATGCCGAAGCCGAAGATGCCGACGATACCGAACCACACGAGCACCGTGCCGACGAAAGACCACGCCCAGGGCGCTTGAACGCCCTTCAGCCGTTCCCACGCGGTATCGTTGTTGGCGAGCGCTTCACCGGAAGTCTGCGATTTCATTGCCGTTCCCCGCGTTGCAGCAGCACGCGCAAGGACAGCACGACGATCAGGATCGCGCCCTGCATGCCGACTTGCCAATCCGCCGAGATGTTGAGAAAGGCGAGGAACGACGCCGCGAGCGTGAGCGTGATGGCACCGAGCACCGCGCCGATGACCGATATGCGCCCGCCGACGAATTCGCCACCGCCGAGAATGACCGCCGCAATCGAGAGCAGCGTGTAGCGCAGCGCAAGGTTCGCGTCGGCGGAGGTCGTGAGCCCGAGCAGCGAAAGACCCGACAGCACGCCGAACACGCCCGCGATGCCGTAAAGCGTCGCCTTGCTGCGCACGAGCGACCAGCCGAAGCGCCGCATCGCGCGCGGATTGCCGCCCGCGCCGCGTATGCGCACGCCGGCCGAGGTGCGCATCAGCAGAATGTGCCCTGCGATGGCAATGAGCACCGACCACACGATCGGCGCCGCGATGAACGGCGTCTGATAGCTCATCGCCGTGCCGAGCCAGCCGGGGCTCGCGCCGCCCGGCGAAGGCAGCAGCACGATCGCGAGCCCGCTCCACACGAACGACAGCCCGAGCGTCACGACGATCGACGGAATCTGTCGCAGTTCGATCAGCGCGCCGACGGCTGCATACGCGAGCACACAGGCGACGAGCGCGAGCGCGCCGAGCCACGGCTCCTTGACGAGCAGCGTCGCGCCGATGCACGCGACGAGACTCACGAATGGACCGATGGACAAGTCGAGATCGTTGACGGTGATGATCGCGAGTTGCGCAAGCGTGGCGAGCACGATCGGCACGGCCAGATTGAGCAGCAGGCTCGACCCGAAATAGCTCATCACGGCGGGCTGCATGACGAGAATCGGCACGAGCACCGCGACGAGCGAGATGGCGGGAAGCAGCGCGCGCAGACGCGCTTGCGTGTCCCGGAACGTGATGCGCGCGGGGGTCATGCGGCCTGCTCCTCGAAGCTCGCAGCGAGCAGCGCTTCTTCCGTGCATTCGTCAGCATGCAAGACGCGCGTGACCGCCGACGAGCGAAAGACATACGTGCGGTCGCAATGCGACAGCTCTTCGTTTTCTGTCGTGTACCAGATGAACGTGCGGCCTTTCGCGGCTTCGTCGTGAACGAGCCGGTAGATGTCGCGCTTGGTGCCTACATCGACGCCGCGCGTCGGATCGTCCATCAGAATGAGCTGCGCGTCCGACGACAGCGCGCGCGCAAACAGCACCTTCTGCTGGTTGCCGCCCGAGAGCGACAGGATGCCCGCGCCCATCGGCGCGCCGCGTATGCCGATCTTCGTGCGCCACGCTTCCACGAGCGCGCGCGCCGCCGCGCGATCGACGAGTCCGCGCTTGCGCTTCGCGCCGCCGAGAAGCCACCGCAAATCGAGATTCTGCGCGATGGACCACACCGGGAACACGCCGTCGCGCCCGCGATCGCCGGCAACGAATGCGGCTTTCATGCGGCCCGCGCCGTGGCTCGTCGCTGCCTCGTAGATGGCGAGCAGCGCTTCGGTCTGACCTTGGCCCGCGAGTCCGGCGAAGCCGACGATTTCTCCGCGCGATGCCTCGATCAGCGTATGTTTCCTTCCGCCGACGTTCCAGCGGAACGGTTTGTCATCGCTTTGTGCGTTGCGTATGCGTGCGGCGGCCGGCGTTTTCTCCGCTTCCAGATGCTGGCCCATCGCCTGAATGATCGACGCACGGTTCGCCTCGTTGCCCGGCAGCACGCCGACGATGCCGCCGTCGCGCATCACCATCACACGATTCGCGACGCGCTCTATCTCGCCGAGCATGTGCGTAATCAGCAGACAGGTGATGCCGCTCTCTGCCGCGCGCCGGACGAAGGCAAGCAGTTGGTCGGCGGTATGGGCATCGAGCGACGAGGTCGGCTCGTCGAGGATCACGAGACGCACGGGCGCGTCCGTCACCGTGAACCCGCGCGCGATCTCGACCATCTGCTGTTGGGTGAGCGTCAGATCGGACACGAGTTCGTTGCCCTTCAGTCCGTTGCCCGGAAAAATCTCTTCGAGCTTGTCGCGCATGAGCGCCGTTGCCGTGCGCCGCCAGCCGCGCCCGCGCAATTGCGGATGCACGATCGTCATGTTTTCCGCGACCGTCAGGTTCGCGCACAGCGAGAGTTCCTGAAAGACGCAGCGCACGCCGGCCTTGCGCGCGGCGTTGGCGTCGTAGTGCGGCGCGCTTTGGCCGTCCACTTCGATACGGCCCTGCGTCGGCGCATACACGCCCGCGAGCACGGCCATGAGCGTCGATTTGCCCGCGCCGTTGTGTCCCGCGATGCCGACGCATTCGCCGCGCGTGAACGCGAAGTCGATGTCCGCGAGCGCGCGCACCCGGCCGAAGGTCTTGCCGACGCCTTCGAAGCGAATCAGCGTGTGCTCGTCCTCTGTATTGATAGTTGCGCCCATTCACATGCCTCCATGCGTGGCGTCATCGAATCCTTATTTCTTGTCGAGCAAGGCCACGGTCTGCGGCAGCGTATAAGTGACGTCGGCGATTCCACCCGGCGGCGTCGCGGCGAGCCTCGCCGGCAACTCCTGCTGCGAGATGGCGAGCAGCGGCACGTTAATGGTGACTTCCTTCGGAATCTTCTTGCCCGCGAGCACTTGCTGCGCCACCCAGAACGCGAACGAGACCGCGCCCGGCGGATTCGACAGCGAGCGCGACTGATAACCGGTCTTCGCCTGCTCGCTCCACCATTGCAGTTCGGGATAGGTGCTGCCGATGACCATCGGCGGCGCGGGACGATTGGCGGCCTTGAACGCCTGCGCGATGCCGAACGACATCTCGCCTTCGGTCGCCACGCCATCGACTTGCGGTAGCGTCGGGAGAATGCCGGCCACAGCCTTCTGCGCGACCGATTGCGTCCAGTCGCCGTTCACCGAACCGACGAGCTTGAGCCCCGGATGCTTCTTGAGCCCTTCGAGCACGCCTTCGTGCATGAGGTTGTCGACGGAGATGCCGGCCACGCCGCGCACTTCCAGTATGTTGCCGTGGCCATTGAGCTTCGTCGCCAGATAGTCGACGCCCTGCTCCGCCCAGCCCTTGAAGTCGAAATTGACGCGATACGCGCACGGCTCGTCGACGACGCCGTCGAACGAGACGACGACGACGCCCGCAGCGCATGCCTTCTTGATGGTGCCGTTGAGCGCGGTCGGCGAAACGGCGTCGATGACGATCGCGTTATAGCCTTGCAGGATCAGGTTCTGAACCTGCTGCGCCTGCTCCGTCACCTGATTCTCGGCGGTCGTGAAAGCGGGCGCGGCCGCGATCTTCTTGTCCGCCACCGCTTGCTGGGCGACGGCGTTCCAGCTCTTGAGCATCGACTGCCGCCACGCGTTGCCCGCGAAGCTATTCGACAGGGCGATTTTTTTCTGTGTGGTGTCGCCCGTTGCGACCTGCGCGTGCGCGGCGCCTGCGAGCATGCAGACGGCGAGCGCGAGCGCGGCTCTTGCCTGCACTCCTTCACGGAACATCGGGTTGTCTCCTTTCATTTTTCTTGTGGAGAGGCGCTGCGCGACTTCATCTACAGCACGCCCCTTCCGGGCGCATCGGGCGCGGTGCCGATGCGACGCTTCCAGTCAGTCTGCTTGATTCGTCCTGCGGTCAGGCCAATCGCGGTGGTCAGGCCACTCGATCGCGGAGCCAGTATAACGACAGTTTCGCGATTCGTGCAATTGCGCGCGTTACCGGTAACAGCGCGGCGCAGCGGCTTCGCCCCGGCTCACCAATCCCGCGGCATTGACGACGTGGATATTCTTCAGGAACGATGCCTCGCCGGGCCGCTTCTCCACATATTCGAGCGCATCGTCGCGTTCGCCGGATGCGGGCGTGTAGCGGTCGCGCCAAAGCAGCCCATGATGGGCGATGCCGGCGAGTTCGGGCCGCGCATGCAGATCGACCGTGTAGCCCGTGCCCGCGATCACGAAATCGAATTCGAACGTGCCGTCTTCCGCACGCGCGCGCACGCGGTTGTCATCGACGACGGCTTCGTGCCAGGGCCCAGCCCGATGTAGATGGAAGTTCGCATGACGCGCCACGCGTTCGATGGCGTCGGCGGGTGCAGTCGAGCCCGCGCGACGGAACCGCAGCGCCTGGCGACAGCGCACGGCATCGCGGAAAGTTATCGTATGCGCCGGGATACGCGCGTGCGCGGCTCACCGGGACCGCAGTCCATGTTTGAAGCACTCACAAACTCGGGCGAGGTGCACAGCGCACGCTCTTTCGAGTTAAGACCGAGTCTGTGCCGGTCTGCATGCAAATGCCGGGCGCTTTGGATTAGAAAACCAATCCTTGATACGCTTCTTTTATTGCGATCGAGGCCATCGGGAAGCGCTTCCATAGCTGCGTACCTCGTCCCCCAAGGGCAGCGCACGCGTCACAAGCAACTCGACGTGCCTTGCGCCGAGCGCGATGTGGGCATCGCGCAAAGCACTCGTCACGCGAGACATATCGAACTCGGTAAGGCCCCCGCAATTTCCCTTGCTACCAATCCGAAGCCGATATTAAATAGCGATGCATTCCTCACGTCTTTTACAAGGTGCTCGTCGTATCGAGTGCGCGCCACGCTCGACGCACGCTATGGCTCTCGCGACACCTCATTCAATGCTAACTCCCGGCGCTTATATTTCGTTGCAATCCGAAGCACGAACGAAGGGAGCAACAGCGTGGACAATCCATTCGACGACGATCAGGGCACATTCCGTGTGCTGATCAACGAATCGCAGCAGCGCTCGCTTTGGCCCGCTCATCTCGAGGTTCCGGACGGCTGGACGGTGGAGTATCCAGATTGTTCACGCAGGCAATGCCTGGACTACATCGAACAGAACTGGACTGCACGGTCCTGATGATTCTCGATCTGGGAGTGGGAAATGGCCAAGCGCATTGTGAAAGTGATCGACCTCGTTCCGGGACGCAGCGTTCAGCTTCCGTCCATCGATAATGAAACGCTCAGACACGGACAATTCTGGAGCGACCATGTCTGCGCTCAGAAACCTGTTGTCATCAGAGGAGCGGTGCGCAACTGGCCTGCTCTCCGGAAATGGAACGCACCCGGCTATCTCGAAGCATTGACGGATAGCGAAGTCGGCATCTCGGATGCGTTCAACGCCTCGCCCACCGGTCTCTGGTATGCAAATCTCCCGAAGCTGAAACTCAATCAGGCCATTGCGCGTCTGCGCGACGCAGGGCGGGACGAGACGCATGCGATCCGCGCGCTCCCTATTCCGTCGGAATGGAAACCCGATCTCGGCCATTATGAGTTTCTCGAAAGAGAGCACGATCGACCGCCGCGCGCATATGCACAAGACCGGCTCTTCATCTATCGGAATGCTTCGACCGAATGGCACTACCACACGACCGACGAGACGCTAACCACGCAGATCATCGGCACCAAGCGCATTTCCATGTTCAGGCTGTCCAGTGAAAACTGGCAAGCGTATGCCGTGCCGATCAAGTCCAATCTTCATCACATGAATGATGGCGCGCGCTTCTTTCCCGCGGATGGTGCACTGACGAAGTTCGAAACCACGCTTGCGCCCGGCGACGTTCTCTATATCCCACCGTTCTGGTGGCATGGCGTCGATCCCGCCGATAACGATTTCGGCATCACACTCGCTCATTGTTTCAGAACGCCGCTCAATCGCCTCGGTTCACTGAGCGATCCCGCGGTGAAAGACGTCATCCGCGCGCAGCACAGCGCCATGCTCGCGTTCCGGATGAGAGCATTCGTCGCCCTCGGTTCGCTTTCGAGGCTCGTGACTCCCTGAGTTTCACATTCCTACCCGCGGCCAATCGAGGCGCGTTTGCGTCGCTTTACGCCGCCGCATCAGTCTGACGAACACGCAAGGACCTGTGCCAGATGCAACCACGCGCGAACGCGCGTGCGCTTCTTCCACGCGTTCCGATGACGACGTTCTCGACTATCGCTTTCAGAGCACGCGCGTGCTCTCCACTACGGATCGACGCCATGCACGGTTTTCCCATCACGCCCGCTCAATCGGGCATCTTCTTTCGACAGCAACTCGATTTGCGCGATCCGCGCTTCAATCTTGCTCAACTCACGGAGATCATCGGACCGCTCGATGTCGATGCGCTTCAGGCAGCGCTGCGGCAAACCATCGACGAAGCCGAAGGCATGCGCGTGCGCCTCTTCGTCACCGACGGCTTGCCGCGTCAGACCGTTCCCGATGAGCCGTTGCACTTCACACTGCGCGTGGTCGATGTAAGCGATGCACCCGATCCGCTGGAAGCGATCGATCGCGCTGTGCAGATCGCGCTCGCCACCGCCTTCGACCTCGGCCATTGGCCGCTATTCGATGGGCAGCTCTTTCAGGCGAGCCCCACGCGCTTCTTCTTCTTTCAGCGGATTCACCATGTAGCGTTCGATGGCTTTTCGTTTTTGCTGTTCACGCAGCGGCTCGCAGCCATTTACTCGGCACTGATCCAAGGAGACGATCCCGCACCGTCCGGCTGGGCGCGTCTTGCCGATCTCCTCGATAACGACGCCGAGTATCGCGCGTCCAGCGCCTTCGAAAACGATCGGCAGTTCTGGCACGAATACATGGCGGGTTGCCCCGAGCCTGTGATCCTCTCGGCATGCATGGCGCCCGAGCCGATGCCCGCAGAAGCCTATTCGCAGGCGAGCGCGCGGATCCGTCTGTCGCCCGACACGACCGCGCGCATGCGCGATATGGCCGAACGCAACGGCACGACCTGGCCGCAAATCATGACGGCGGTAATGGCCGCCTATGTCGCACGTCTGAGCGGCCAGCCCGAAGTGGTGCTCGGGTTGCCCGTCACCGCACGCGTCGGACGTCTGGCGAGAAGCGTGCCGGGCATGTTGTCGAATGCGCTGCCGTTACGAGCGATCGTCGACGAACGCACGACCATCGTCGATCTTCTCGATGCCGTAACACGGCAAAGCCGCCGCGTACTGCGTCATCAGCGCTATCGCGTGAAAGATATCCGGCGCGATGTCGGCCGCATCGAAGCCGACAGGCCGCTCTTCGGTCCGACGGTGAACATCATGCCGGAGTACAGCCGTGCGCTGAACTTCGCGGGCTGCATCATCGGCTCGAATCGCTCGTTCTATGGCACGCCCGATGATCTCGCGCTGATCGTGCATGACCAGGGCGATGAACTTGGCATCGAATTGATGTTCGATGGCAATCCGTTGCTCTATACGCCCGAGTCCGTCGAGGCGCACGCGCGCCGCTTCACACGTCTCCTCGAACAAGTGCTCGATCGGCCCGATGCGCCGCTGCATACGCTTCAGCTCGTGTTACCTGAAAGGCAGGCGCTCCTCGAACGCTGGAACGACACGACCGCGCCGTATCCGGAGCATGAGTGCATTCATCGGCTTCTCGAGCAGCAGGCACCGCTCACGCCCGACGCCGTCGCACTCGTCTGCGATGGCGCATCGCTCACGTTTGCGCAGCTCAATGCGCGCGCGAACCGGCTCGCGCATCGGCTCATCGCGCTCGGCGTGCGTCCCGAAGGTCGCGTCGCCTTGTGTATGGAGCGCGGCATCGGCGCGATCGTCGCGTTGTTCGGCATACTCAAGTCGGGCGGCGCTTACATCCCGCTCGATCCAGCTTACCCGGGCGAACGTCTGAGTTACATACTCGGCGATGCCTCGCCTCGGTTGCTCGTCGCCGATGCAGCGGGCCGTCACGCGCTCGGTGATATCGGCGCGCTTACGGTGCTCGATCCGAATGCATCGCTCGACGATGCCCTGCCGAACGACGATCCGCATGTGCCCGCCCTCGCCTCGCATCATCTCGCGTATGTCATCTACACGTCGGGGTCCACCGGCAAGCCCAAGGGCGTGATGGTCGAGCACCGGCACGTGATGAACCTGCATCATGCGTTGCAATCGACCGTGTTCGCGCATTGCGCGCCGCATGCGGGCGTGACGCTGAACGCAAGCATCGCCTTCGATGCGTCCGTGCAGAATCTGACCGCGTTGCTGTCCGGGCATCGGCTCGTCATCGTTCCCGCCGATGTGCGCACCGACGCGATGGCGCTCGTCGATTTTCTCGACACATCCGGTATCGACGTTTTCGACTGCACGCCGACGCAACTCGAATCGCTGTTCTCGGCCGGTCTGCTCGAACGACGGCAAGCGCCACTGACCGTGCTCGTCGGCGGTGAACCGCTCACGCCGCAGACGTGGAGCCGTCTTGCGCGCGCACAAGGCATACGTGCGTTCAACGTCTATGGTCCGACCGAATGCACGGTAGATGCGACTTTCGCGGAGATCACGCATGAACAGGCGCGACCGGTTATCGGCAAGCCGCTCGCCAACACGCGCACGTATGTGCTCGACGCACGGCGTCGCACGGTGCCGCCTGGCGCGGTGGGCGAGCTGTATATCGGCGGCGCGGGTGTCGCGCGCGGCTATCTGAATCGTCCCGAGCTCACGGCCGAGCGCTTTCTCGACGATCCGTTCGTGCCAGGCGCACGCATGTACCGCACCGGCGATCTCGCCCGCTTTCATCTCGACGGCAATATCGAATTCCTCGGACGCAATGATCTGCAAATCAAGATTCGCGGCTTCCGCATCGAGCCCGGCGAGATCGAGACGCAGATCGCGAGTCATCCGGCCGTGCGCGATGCGGTGGTGATTGCGCGTTCGCGCACGCCCGGCTCGCAGGATCAGCAACTCATCGCCTATGTCACCGCACGCGATGAATTCGGCATCGATGCCAGCGACTTGCGCGAACATCTGAGGACGCGTCTTCCCGACTATATGACGCCCGCCGCGTTCGTTGCGCTCGATGCGCTGCCGCTTACGCCGAGCGGCAAGCTCGATCGCCGCGCGTTGCCCGATCCGCAAGCCGACGCCTTCGCGCTGCGTCCCTTCGAAGCACCGCAAGGTCGCACCGAAAGCGCGCTTGCCGGACTGTGGGCTGAACTGCTGGGAATCGAACGTGTCGGTCGGCATGACAATTTTTTCGCGCTCGGCGGCCACTCGCTGCTCGCGGTGACGTTGATCGAGCGCTTGCGGCGCATCGGGCTGCAAGCGAGCGTGCGAGATCTCTTCGCGACGCCCGTGCTCAGCGCATTCGCCGATGCCATCGATTACGCCGCGCCGAAGTCCGACATTGTCGTGCCGCCCAATGTCATCACGCCCGCGAACAGCGCCATCACGCCGGACATGCTGCCGCTCATCTCGCTGACGCAGACGGATATCGATCGCATCGTCGATCAAATGCCTGGCGGAATCTCTAACGTTCAGGATATCTATGCACTCGCGCCGCTTCAGGAAGGCATCCTGTTTCATCACATGCTCACGACGGAAGGCGATCCGTATCTGCAAACCGCGCGCCTCGCGTTCGACAGCCGCGCCCGTCTCGATGCATGGGTCGATGCGTTGCAACAGGTCGTCGCGCGGCATGACATTCTGCGCACTGCGTTCGTTCACGAAGGCGTGACGACGGCGGCGCAAGTCGTCCTGCGTCATGCGCCCGTGACGATCGTCGAAGTCGACGATCTGACGCATCATTTCGATGCGCGCACGCAGCGCCTCGATCTCGCTCGCGCGCCCCTGATGCAGATTGCAATCGCACGCGACGCGAGCGGGGATCGCTGGCTGATGCAATTGAACTGGCATCATCTGATCGGCGATCATGCGACGCTCGAGGTCATGCATGCGGAAATCGGCGCGATTCTCGATGGCCGCGCGCACGCGTTGGGCGCGGCGCAACCATTCCGCGACCTTGTCGCGCAGGCCCGGCTCGGGGCGAACCATGACGCGCAGGAAGCCTTTTTCCGCGACATGCTCGCCGATGTCAGCGAGCCCACGTTGCCGTTCGGCTTGACCGATGTGCATCACGACGGCTCGGCCGTCGCCGAAGCGCAGATCACGCTGCCCGCCGAACTCGATGCGCGTCTGCGCGCGCAGGCCCGGCATATCGGCGTCGGTCTCGCGAGTCTCTGTCATCTCGCGTGGGCGCGCGTGTTGAACGCGGGCAGCGCACTGGATTCCGATGGGTGCGTGGTATTCGGCACCGTGTTGCTCGGACGCATGCAGGCGGGCGTCGACCAGGCGCTCGGGCTCGTAATCAACACCTTGCCGGTTCGCTTCGACATCGACGACGCTTCCGTCGCTGACAGCGCGCGTATTGCGCATGACCGTCTCGCCGCGCTGCTGCAGCATCAGCATGCCCCGCTCGCGCTCGCTCAACGATGCAGCGGCGTCGCCGCGCCCGCGCCGCTCTTCAATGCGCTGCTCAACTATCGTCATAATCGCGCATCCGACGACCGGCACACCCCCTTCGACGGCATCGAACTGCTCGGCGCCGAAGAGCGCACCAATTATCCGCTGACGTTGTGCGTAGATGACAACGGCGATAGTCTCGGTCTCATCGCGCAGACCGTTGCGCCGCTGTCGCCCGCACAGCTCTGTGGATATATGGCGCAGGCTTTGTCGAGCCTTGCGCACGCACTCGAAGAAGCGCCGCAAACGCCGGTGAATCAGCTCGACGTCGTGCCGCCCGACACGTATGAGTTGCTGGTGAAGACATGGAACGACACGGCTTCGTATCCATCGGACATGTGCATTCACCAGCTTTTCGAGCAACAGGTCAGGCGCGTGCCCGACGCGGTCGCGCTCGTCTTCCAAGATCAATCCATGACCTATGCGCAATTCAATGCGCGAGCGAACCGGCTCGCGCATCGTCTGATCGCGCTGGGCGTGGGACCGGAAGATCGCGTCGCGTTATGCGTGGAGCGTGGCATCGGCATGATGGTCGCGTTGCTCGCGATCCTCAAGTCCGGTGGCGCTTATGTGCCGCTCGATCCCGCTTATTCGGGCGAGCGCCTGAGCCACATTCTCAGCGACTCGACGCCGCGCCTGTTGCTCGCCGACGCCCCCGGCCGCGCGGCGCTCGGCGATACGGGCGAGCTTACCGTGATCGATCCCGATGCATTGCTCGACGACGACATCTCGCAAGACGATCCGGTCACGGCCGTCGCTCCGTCGCATCTCGCATACGTGATCTACACGTCCGGTTCTACCGGCAAGCCCAAGGGTGTGATGATCGAGCACGCGCAGATCGTTCGCCTCTTCGATGCGACGCACGACTGGTTCAATTTCGATGAACGCGACGTATGGTGCCTGTTCCACTCGTTCGCCTTCGACTTCTCGGTCTGGGAAATGTGGGGCGCGCTGCGTTATGGCGGCAAGCTCGTGATCGTGCCGCAACAGCTTGCGCGCTTCGCGCCCGACTTTCTTCGACTGCTTCAGCGGGAACGCGTGACCGTACTGAATCAGACACCGAGCGCGTTTCGCGCATTGATTCAGGCGCAGGAGACGAACGATGCGCCCACCGCGTTGCGCTATGTGATATTCGGCGGCGAGGCGTTGAATCCTTCGATGCTGGAGCCGTGGTACGCGCGTCATTCGGATCGGCATCCGCGCCTCGTCAACATGTACGGCATCACCGAGACGACCGTGCATGTGACTTATCGACCGCTCGATCGCGAAGACTGCGCGGACAGCCACAGCCCGATCGGCGTGCGCATTCCTGACCTCACGATCTATCTGCTCGATGCGCAACAGCGGCTCGCGCCTGTCGGTGCGGTCGGCGAGTTGTATGTCGGCGGCGCGGGCGTGGCGCGCGGCTATCTCAATCGGCCCGAGCTGACCGCGGAGCGTTTCATCGACGATCCCTTCGTTCCGGGCGCGCGGCTCTATCGCACGGGCGATCTCGGACGGTATCGTCCCGATGGCAGTCTGGAGTTTTTCGGGCGCAACGATCATCAGGTCAAAGTTCGAGGCTTTCGTATCGAGTTGGGAGAGATCGAAGCGCAGATCGCCAGTCATCCGGCGGTGCGCGAAGCCGTCGTCATCGCGCGCGCACGCGATGAAGCGACGCAGGATCAGCAACTCATCGCCTATATCACCGGCGTTTCCGACATCGACACGAGCGACCTTCGCGAGCATCTCGGTTCGCGTCTGCCGGATTACATGGTGCCGTCCGCGTTCGTGACGCTCGATGCCTTGCCGCTTACGACGAACGGCAAGCTGGATCGACGTGCGCTGCCTGATCCGCAATGGCAGAACCTCGCCGTGTATGTCGCGCCGCGGACATCGCTCGAGACATCGCTTGCCGAGTGCTTTGCCAGCGTGCTCGGCCTCGAACGCGTGAGCATCTTCGATGACTTCTTTGCGCTTGGCGGACACTCGCTGCTCGCCACGCAACTCGTCTCGCGACTGCGCGAAGCCCTGTCGATCGAATTGTCCTTGCGCACGCTGTTCGATGCGCCGAGCGTCGCCGCGCTCGCCGACGCGTTGGAGGACACGGCTCATCGCGCCGGGGCGCGCCCGCCGTTGCAAGCGTTGCCGCGTCCCGCGCAAGTGCCGCTGTCGTTCGCGCAGGAACGCTTGTGGTTCCTCGATCAACTCGATCCGGGACAATCGACGTACAACATACCCGTCGCCGTGCGCCTTTTCGGCTCGCTCGATGTTCACGCATTCGAAACCGCGTTGAACGCGCTCGTGGCACGTCACGAGAGCCTTCGCACATCGTTCGTGGAGCACGACGGCCAAGCGATGCAATGCATAGCGTCCAGCCTGAAGATCGCGCTGCCGATCATCGAACTCGATGAACGCGTCGCCGATGAGCAAAGCGCCGAGGTCCGCCGTCTCGCGCAGATCGAAGCCTCGCGCGCCTTCGATCTTCAACATGGACCGCTGCTTCGCGCGCGATTGCTGCGGTTGTCATCCGCTGAACATGTCCTGTTGTTCACGATGCATCACATCGTCTCGGACGGCTGGTCTATCGGCGTGCTCGTTCGCGAACTCGGCGCATGCTATACGGCTGCCGTGCGCAAGGAGCCGGTTGCGCTTCCGCCCTTGCCCGTGCAGTACGCCGACTTCACGATTTGGCAGCGTGCCTGGCTCGCCGATGCGGAACTGGAACGCCAGACGCAATACTGGCGCGGTCGTCTTGCCGATCTCGCGCCGCTGGACTTGCCTCTCGACCGTCCGCGCCCCGCACAGATCAGCGGACGCGGCGCGACCTTGCCTTTCGCGCTCGGCCCCGCGCTGTGCGAACGGCTGTATGCGTTCGCGCAGCGGGAAGGCGTCACGCCTTTCATGCTGCTACTCGCCGTGTTCCAGACGCTGCTTGCGCGCCTTTCCGGACAGAACGATGTCGCCGTCGGCTCGCCCATCGCCAATCGCACGCATGCACAGATCGAGCCACTCATCGGCCTCTTCGTCAATACGCTCGTGCTGCGCGCCGATCTTTCGGGATCGCCGTCGTTGCGTACGTTGCTCACGCAAGTCCGCGAAACGACGCTCGCTGCTTACGCGCATCAGGATTTGCCGTTCGAAAAGCTCGTCGAAGCACTCGCGCCGGTTCGGGACACTAGCCGCCCCGCGTTGTTTCAGGTGATGTTCGTGTTACAAAACGCGCCGCTCGAACCACTCGCGCTGCCCGGCCTCACGCTGGAACCGCTGCCACCGGCCGAAGCCGGCGCCAAGTTCGATCTCACGTTGGACCTGACTCATACGCAAGACCATCTGACCGGCAGCCTGAACTACGCCACCGACCTCTTCGATGAACGCACCATCGCGCGCTTCGGCGAGCGCTTCGCGCGCTTGCTCGAACAGGCGCTCGATCAGCCCGATGCGCCGCTCTTTGCGCTCGACATCGTGCTGCCCGAGGAGCACGCGCTCCTCGAACGATGGAATGACACGGCAACGGCTTATCGCGACGATGTTTGCATTCAGCAACTCTTCGAAGAGCAAGTCCGGCGCACGCCGGATGCCCTCGCGCTCATCTTCGCGGACCAGTCGCTCACGTACACGCAGCTCGATGCGCGCGCGAACCAGCTTGCGCATCGGCTGATCGCGCTCGGCGTGCAAGCGGAAGATCGCGTCGCGTTCTGCATGGAACGCGGCATCGGAGGAATCGTCGCGTTGATGGCGATACTGAAGGCAGGCGGCGCGTACGTGCCGCTCGATCCCGCTTATCCGGGCGAACGCCTGACGCATATCCTCACCGATGCGATGCCTCGTCTGCTCATTGCCGATGCCGCCGGTCGCGAAGCATTGGGCGACACGGGTTCGCTCACTGTCATCGATCCGCAAGCAGCGCTCGACGACGCGTATCCGCAGGATGATCCGCACCCGAACGTCAGGCCGAGCAACCTTGCTTATGTGATCTATACATCGGGTTCGACCGGCAAGCCCAAAGGCGTGGCGATCGAGCACGGAACGCTCGTCGCGTCCACCTTCGCGCGGCACCGGTTCTATGAGCGCGCACCGAACGAACGCTTCCTGCTGCTGTCGTCGCTCGCGTTCGACAGCTCCGTCGCAGGCCTCTTCGGCACACTCACGAACGGAGGCTGTCTTGCGCTCGTCGATCTCGATACCGCGCGAGACCCGGACGCGATCATCGAACTGGTGCGGCACCGCGACATCACGCGTGTGTTGTGCGTGCCGTCGCTCGGTCAGGCCATTCTCGACAGTATGTCGTCGAGCGATGATCATAAGCTTCGCGAGATCATCGTAGCGGGCGAAGCGTGCCCGCCCGGACTCGCGAAGCAAAGCTCCACGCTGCCTCGACCGGTCGCCCTCTACAACGAATACGGTCCGACGGAAGCGACGGTTTGGGCGACCGCGTATCGGTGCCTGCCGGAAGAGTCGAACCCGGTGCCGATCGGCGGTCCCATCGCGAACACGCGCGTCTATCTGCTGGATGCCGAGCGCCGCCTGATGCCTGTCGGCGCCGTGGGCGAACTCTATGTCGGCGGCGCGGGTGTCGGACGCGGCTATCTGAACCGTCCCGAACTCACCGCCGAGCGCTTCCTCGACGATCCCTTCGTACCGGGCGGGCGCATGTATCGCACCGGCGACATCGCACGCTATCGCGCCGATGGCAACATCGAATTTCTCGGACGCAACGATCATCAAGTCAAGATTCGCGGTTTCCGTATCGAACTCGGCGAGATCGAGGCGCAGATCGCGAGTCATCCGTCGGTGCGGGAGGCTGTCGTCATCGCGCGCACGCGGCATGAAGCGACGCAGGATCAGCAACTCATCGCGTACGTCACCGGTACGGACGAGATCGACGCGGGCATCTTGCGCGAACATCTTGCATCGGGCTTGCCCGATTACATGGTGCCCTCGGCGTTCGTGGTGCTCGATGCCTTGCCGCTGACGCCCAACGGCAAGCTCGATCGTCGCGCATTGCCCGATCCGCAGTGGCAGGATCAGGCCACATATGTCGCGCCGCGCACATCGCTGGAAGAAACCCTCGCGCAATGCTTTGCCAGTGTGCTCGGCCTTCAACGTGTCGCCGTGTTCGATAACTTCTTCTCGCTGGGCGGTCATTCGCTGCTGGCCACGCAACTCGTTTCGCGCGTGCGCCAAGCGCTCTCCATCGACTTGCCGCTGCGTGCCTTGTTCGATGCGCCGAGCGTTGCAGCGCTTGCCGAAGTGCTTGCGCTCGATGAGTCACGTCGCGTCGCGAGCGCCTTGCCGCCTCTGCAAGCACGCGAGCGACCCGCTCATCTGCCGCTTTCCTTCGCGCAGGAACGTATGTGGTTCCTCGAACAACTGGATCCCGGACAATCCGCGTATAACATTCCAGTCGCGGTGCGTCTGAACGGATCGCTCGATGTGCCGTCATTCGAGACCGCGCTGAACGCGCTCGTGGAGCGTCACGAGAGCTTGCGAACCACGTTCGCGCAATACGACGGACAGGCCGTGCAATGCATCGCGCCGCACTTGCACATCGCGCTGCCGGTCATCGCGCTCGATGCGCTTGCATCTGGTGCGCAAGCCGCCGAACTGCGTCGACTCGCGCAGGACGAAGCCACGCGGGCATTCGATCTTCAGCGCGGTCCGTTGCTGCGCGCACTCCTGCTGCGCGTTGCACAAGACGAACATGTCCTGCTGTTCACGATGCATCATATCGTCTCGGATGGCTGGTCGACGGGCGTGCTCGTGCGTGAACTCGGTGCGGGCTATGCGGCTGCGTTACGCAATGAGCCTGTTTCACTGCCGCCGCTGGCCGTGCAATACGCCGACTTCACCTTGTGGCAGCGCGATTGGCTGGCGGGTGCAGAACTCGACCGTCAGACGCAATACTGGCGCAATCAGCTCGCCGAACTCGCACCGCTGAACCTGCCCGCCGATCGCCCACGTCCATCGCAAATGAGCGGACGCGGTGCGAGTGTGCCATTCGCGGTAGGTGCCGCGTTATGCGAACGGATCGACGCGCTTGCGAATCGGGAGGGCGTCACGCCGTTCATGCTGCTGCTCGCCGTGTTCCAGACGCTGCTCGCGCGACTGTCCGGTCAAAACGACATCGCCATAGGGTCGCCGATCGCAAACCGCACGCATGCGCAGACGGAACCGCTCATCGGCCTGTTCGTCAACACGCTCGTCTTGCGCGCCGATCTTTCGGGATCGCCGTCGCTGCGTGAACTGCTCGCGCAAGTGCGTGAGACCACGCTCGCCGCTTACGCGCATCAGGACTTGCCGTTCGAGAAGCTCGTCGAAGCGCTCGCGCCGGTTCGCGACACCAGCCGCACGGCGTTGTTCCAGGTCATGTTCGTCCTTCAGAACGCGCCGATGGAGCCGCTCTCGCTGCCCGGCCTGACGCTGGAAGTGATGCGCCCCGCCGATGCCGGCGCGAAGTTCGATCTCACGCTGAATCTGACGCATACACAAGATCGATTCCAAGGCACGCTCGCTTATGCGACCGACCTGTTCGATGAACAGACGATCGTGCGCTTGGGCGAACGCTTCACGCGTCTGCTCGAACAGGCGCTCGATCAACCGGATGCGCCCTTGCACGCGTTCGAACTGGTGCTGCCTGACGAGCATGCGCTGCTCGAACGATGGAACGACACGGCCGAGGCGCATCCCGAAGATGTATGCGTCCATCGTCTGTTCGAGCAGCAGGTTCGACGCTCGCCTGAAGCGACCGCGCTGGTATTCGAAGGCGAATCGCTCACGTATGCCGAACTCAATGCGCGCGCGAATCGGCTTGCGCATCGAATGATCGCGCTCGGCGTCCGGCCGGACGATCGCGTCGCGCTGTGCATGCAGCGCAGCATCGGCATGATCGTCGCGTTGATGGCGATACTCAAGGCAGGCGGCGCTTACGTGCCGCTCGATCCGGCTTATCCGGGCGAGCGCCTGAACCATATCCTCACCGATGCCGCGCCGCGTCTGCTGCTCGCCGATGCCGCGGGCCGGGAAGCATTGGGCGACACCGGCGCGCTCGACGTACTCGATATCGATGCATCGCTCGATGAAGCGCTCCCACAAGAGAACCCGCAAACGAACGTCGCACCGCATCATCTCGCCTACGTCATCTACACCTCCGGCTCCACCGGCAAGCTCAAGGGCGTGATGGTCGAACATCGCCATGTCGTGAATCTGCATTACGCGCTGCAATCGACGGTGTTCGCACGTTGCGCCGCGCGCTCCGGCATCGGTCTGAACGCGAGCATCGCGTTCGACTCTTCATTGAAGAGCCTCACGGCGCTGCTTGCAGGTCATCGACTGATCGTGATTCCCGCGGACGTGCGCACCGATAGTGCGGTGCTCATCGACTATCTGAACAACGCCGATATCGACGCGCTCGACTGCACGCCCACTCGACTCGATGTCATGCTCGCCAGCGGCTTGCTCGAACGCCGGCGGTCGAAGCTGACCTTGCTTATCGGCGGCGAAGCGATCACACAACAGACGTGGAATCGACTGGCGAACGCTGAACAGATTCGCGCGTTCAACGTCTACGGTCCGACTGAATGCACCGTCGATGCGGCGCTTACCGAGATCACGGCAGACCAGGTGCAGCCGGTCATCGGCAAGCCGATTGCCAACGCGCGCATCTATCTGCTCGATGCGCACCTTCGGCGGGTTCCGCCGGGCGCGATCGGTGAGTTGTATATAGGCGGCGCGGGTGTGTCGCGTGGTTATCTGAACCGGCCCGAACTCACGGCCGAACGTTTTATCGATGATCCGTTCATCGCGGGCGCGCGCATGTATCGAACCGGCGATATCGCGCGTTATCGCGCCGATGGCAATATCGAGTTCCTCGGACGCAACGATCATCAAGTCAAGATACGCGGCTTCCGTATCGAGCTCGGCGAGATCGAAGCGCACGTCGCCAGTCATCCGTCGGTGCGCGAGGCTGTCGTCATCGGCCGCATGCGGCATCAAAAAACGCTGGATCAGCAACTCGTCGCTTATGTTACGGCAACCGGCGATATCGACATCGAGGCACTTCGGGAACATGCACGTTCTCGTCTGCCCGACTATATGGTGCCGTCGGCTTTCGTGCTGCTCGACGCGCTGCCGCTGACACCCAACGGCAAGCTCGATCGTCGCGCTTTGCCCGATCCTGAATGGCAAAACCTTGCCGCGTATGTCGCGCCGCGCACCTTGCTCGAACACACGCTCGCGAAGTGCTTCGCCGATGTACTCGGCCTCGAGCGCGTGAGCGTCTTCGACAACTTCTTCTCGCTCGGCGGCCATTCGCTGCTTGCTACGCAACTCGTCTCGCGTTTGCGTCAGACGCTTGCGATCGAGCTGCCCTTGCGGACGCTGTTCGATGCGCCTGGCGTCGCTTTGCTTGCCGAAGCGCTGACGCTCGATGCGCCTTCGGATCGCGCGAGCATCTTGCCGCCTTTGCAGACGCGCGAGCGCCCCGCGCATCTGCCGTTGTCCTTCGCGCAGGAACGTTTATGGTTCCTCGAGCAACTCAACCCGGGTCAGTCCGCGTATCACATTCCAGTGGCCGTGCGTCTCACCGGATCGCTCGATGCTCGGGCGTTGCAGACCGCGATGAACGCGCTCATCGATCGGCATGAAGTCCTGCGCACTTGCTTCGCGCAACACGACGGCGTTCCGGTTCAACGCATCGCAATGCAAGCGCAGGTCACCGTGCCGCTGATCGCGCTCGATACGCTCGATGCCGATGCGCAGGCCACCGAAGTCCGCCGCCTCGCACAAGATGAGGCAACACGCGCATTCGATCTTGAACAGGGTCCGCTGCTCCGAGCGAGATTGCTGCGCCTGTCCGCGCGAGAGCATGTCCTGCTGTTCACGATCCATCACATCATCTACGATGGCTGGTCGACGGGCGTGCTCGTGCGTGAACTCGGCGCGTGCTACACGGCGGCGTTGTCGAACGCGCCTGCTGCGTTGCCGCCGCTCGATGTGCAGTACGCCGACTTCACCTTGTGGCAGCGCGATTGGCTCGCCGGCGCCGAGCTCGAAAGACAGACTCGGTACTGGCGCGATCGGCTCGAAGGCCTCGCGCCGCTCGATCTGCCGACCGATCACCCCCGGCCCTCGCACATCAGCGGGCGCGGTGCCAGCTTGCCCTTCGCCCTCAGCCCGGCGCTTTCCGAGCGGCTGATCGCGCTCGCGCAACGCGAAGGCGCCACGCCCTTCATGCTGCTGCTCGCCGTCTTCCAGACGCTCCTCGCGCGTTTGTCCGGGCAAACGGATATCGCGGTGGGCTCGCCGATCGCCAATCGCACGCATGCGCAAGTCGAGCCGCTCATCGGCCTGTTCATCAATACGCTCGTCATGCGCGCGGATCTCTCCGGCTCGCCTTCGTTGCGTACATTGCTCAGGCAAGTTCGCGATACGACGCTCGCTGCGTACGCGCATCAGGACTTGCCGTTCGAGAAGCTCGTCGAAGCACTCGCGCCCGCTCGCGATACTAGCCGTACGGCGCTCTTCCAGGCGATGTTCGTGTTGCAGAACGCCCCGGCGGAGCCGCTCGCCTTGCCCGGACTCACGCTCGAGTTGCTGCCTCCTTCCGAAGCCGGCGCGAAGTTCGATCTCACGTTGAAGCTCGCGCACACGCAAGGGCGCTTTACCGGTAGCCTGAGCTACGCATCCGATCTTTTCGACGAGCACACGATTGCAAGGCTCGGGGAACGCTTCGCGCGTCTGCTCGAACAAGCGCTAGAAAAACCCGATGCGCCTCTGCACGCGTTCGACATCGTGCTACCCGAAGAGCATGCATCCCTCAGGCGATGGAACGACACCGCTGCTGCGTATCCCCAGCACTTGAGTATCCATCAACTTTTTGCCCAACAGGTCCGACGCTCGCCCGATGCGATCGCGCTCGTTTTCGAAGACGAATCCCTCACGTATGCGCAACTCGATGCGCGCGCTAATCGGCTTGCGCACCATCTCATCGCGCTTGGCGTCGAACCGGAACATCGCGTCGCATTGTGCATGGAGCGCGGCATCGACATGATCGTCGCGTTGATGGCGATACTCAAGGCAGGCGCTGCATATGTGCCGCTCGATCCCGCCTCGGTCGCCGAGCGCCTCGCGTACATGCTCGACGACGCCGATGTATCGCTGCTCGTGACTCAGACATCGTTGCTCGACGGTCTTTCACGGGTCGCGCTTAACGTCTCGATTGTTTGTCCCGACGAAGAAGCGTGCCGTATCGATGCATGTCCCGATATCGATCCCGCCATTGACCTGCAGTCGCACAGCCCCGCGTATGTGATTTACACGTCCGGCTCGACCGGCAACCCCAAGGGCGTCGTGCTGAGTCATCGGAATCTATCGAACTATCTGAGCGGCGTGCTTGCGAGGATGAACGTGCTCGCGCCGTGCAAGATGGCCCTCGCTTCGACCATCGCGACCGATCTGGGCAATACGATTCTGTTCGGTGCGCTGGTCGCTGGCCACGAGCTGCATGTGCTGTCGAACGAACGCACCACTGATAGCTATCTGTTCGGGCAGTACATGCGTCAGCGCGGAATCGATGTGCTCAAGATCGTGCCCGGACATTTGCGCGCGCTCGTTGACGTTACGCTCGACACCGCGCCTGCATTGCCGACGCAATTGCTCGTGCTAGGCGGGGAAGCGACGCGCTCCGACTGGATCCGCCGCGTGCAGGCACTGAAGCCCGGCATGCGCATTCTGAATCACTATGGCCCGACCGAGACGACCGTGGGCGTGTTGACGCATGCCTATCACGATGACATCGCATACGGCATGTCGATTCCCATCGGGAGACCGTTGGCCAACACGCGAGCCTATGTTCTCGATGAATTCCTGCGTCCTGTGCCGCTCGGCGTGACGGGTGAGTTGTATATCGGCGGTACGGGTCTCGCGAGCGGCTATCTGCGGCGCGCGGCGCTCACCGCGCAGCGCTTCGTCGCCGACCCCTTCACTTCTGGCGAGCGCATGTACCGCACAGGCGATCTCGCACGTTATCGTGCCGATGGCAACATCGAGTTCCTCGGCCGCAACGATCATCA